>SCUC01000496.1 GCA_004322375.1 Bacteroidota bacterium | reverse complement strand
TGCCGCGGGTGTAACGGCGCTTTCTCCTCAATTATGGACAATTTTACTCGGCAGATTTTTGCTCGGCATCGGGGCTGAACCGCTCATTGTGGCGGTTACAACTTCGTTGGCAAAATGGTTCAAGGGAAAAGAATTAAGCTTTGCATTCGGGCTTAACCTGACTGTGGCGCGGCTCGGCTCCGTCGCGGCAGATTGGTCGCCCGCGTGGGCGAAGCCGATGTTTACCAACTGGCAGGACCCATTATGGTTGGCAACAGCTATAACCAGCATTTGCGTGGCGGCGGGCTATCTCAACTGGGTTCTCGAGAGCCGCGCAGAGCGACAATATTCGTTAAGCTCACAGGGTGAAACAGACAAGCTCGAAATGAAAGGGTTGTATAAATTCGGAAAATCGTACTGGTATGTTGTCGGGTTGTGCGTGGTTTTTTATTCGACAATATTTCCCTTCAGGGCATTCGCTATTAAATATTTTATTGAAGCGCACGGAACGTCACGGGAAATAGGAGGCTTGTTAAATAGTTTTTTACCGCTTTCTGCAATGGTTGCCACTCCTCTCTTCGGCTTGCTTGTGGATAAAATAGGAAAGCGTTCCTTATTCATGGCGGTAGGCTCGGTGATGATTTTACCACTATTTTTAATCGTTACGTATGTGCCGCCGGGGTTCAATGTACCGCTCTGGCTTCCGTTCTTCGGCAGCTTCGCGATCCCGGTAACATTATTAATTGTTATGTCATGTCTTGGAATCACATTTTCCCTTATACCGGCGATTATGTGGCCCTCGGTGGCGTACATAGTCGAGCAAAAGAGACTAGGGTCTGCTTATTCACTCATGACCCTTTGTCAACAGGTCGGTATGGCAGCGATACCATGGATAATAGGGCTGCTGAACGATACGTTTCAAGCAAGCCAGTATAACCCATCGGGCTATGCTCCGGGGATGTGGGTATTTACCGGGTTAAGCGCGTTTGGACTTATTTTCTCGTATCTCCTGTGGAAGCAGGAAAACGGTCCCCATGCTCATGGTTTAGAAACAATTACCGTACAATCGAAATAAGGAATGTCGCCATTTGAACTTATAATAGAAGTAAAAATTCCAAATGACAAATCCCAATTTACAAATAAATTCCAATATCCAAATGCCATATTGTAGGAAATTGGAATTTGAAATTTAATTGAAATTTGGGTTTTGAGATTTGAGAATTTATTTATGTCACTTATGGTGTGTAGTTTATTATTAAGGAATAGAAAACAATGAATATCTCAAAAGAACTCTTTTCAGCCTCGATGGTTGCCGTGCGCGACTGCATGGGGGTGAAGAAAAATGAAAAAGTATTAATTGTAACGGACGAACCGTTACGTACAATTGGATATGCACTCTGGCAGGCGACGAAAGAATTAGGCAACGACGTGCTCTTGGTGGAGATGCTTCCCCGCAAAACTAACGGGGAAGAACCGCCGGAAGAAGTCGCCGCTTTGATGAAAGTAGCCGATGTGGTGCTTTGCCCAACGTCGAAATCTCTTACGCATACGGACTCGCGCCGCTCTGCAAGCGAACGGGGCATACGGGTGGGAACCCTGCCCGGTGTGACGGAAGAAATCATGATCCGGTGCATGAACGCAGATTATCACCGTATAGCGGAACGCACGTTTGCACTCTGCGCCTTGATGGAGCAATCGAAAGCGATTCGCGTAACCGCCCCGCGGGGAACTAATATCGTGATGCCGATTCAAGGAAGAAAAGCCCACGCCAGTTCAGGATTATTCCGCGAAAAAGGCCAATGGGGAAATTTACCTACGGGAGAAGCGTACCTCGCTCCTGTTGAAGGCGCGTCCAACGGCGTTGTTGTTGTTGATGGCTCAATGGCTTCGGTTGGAGTTGTCAAGCAACCGATAACGATAAACGTCAAAGATGGGTATGCAACTGAAATTTCCGGAGGCGAAGAAGCGAGCCGTCTGAAGGAACTCCTCGAACCGCATGGCAAGGATGGGCGAAACGTTGCAGAATTCGGTATCGGAACGAACGATAAAGCGATACTTTCCGGTAAAATTCTTGAAGATGAGAAGGTGATGGGGACAATTCATATCGCATTCGGAGATAATAAATCTATGGGCGGTTCCGTCCGTGTGGCGAGTCATCTGGACGGCTTGATTAAAGAACCAACCGTTTGGTTTGACGAAAAGCTGATAATGAAAGATGGGAAGTTCGTAATCGAGATTTGAACCCTGTTAATCTTTTGGGCGTTTTAATTGTCTAATAATAATAGTTCTTTGAAGTTTTACCTGACCCGCAAAACAGCATGAAATGAAGCACCGATATGGTGTTCGGCTACTACGAACAACCTTATTGGACAACAACAATGCAGTTTAAAATAGGGGGGATTGTGAACGCAAGAAACTACCTGTGATTGGTATTTGGCTACCGTTTGAAAAATTTTACACAATAACTTTGAGTTTGACTTTACGATAATGAAAAGAATTTACATTTATGTATTTTTAGTTTTGCTTGTTCTTAGCACGGGTGCATATTTTTATTTTAAAAACGGCTCTGATGAGGACGTGACATATCGAACCGAAAAAGTTTCCCGCGGGGAAGTAGCAATTCAGGTGCGGGCAACAGGAACGATTAATCCCGTTCAGACCGTGCTTGTCGGGAGCCAGGTATCGGGAACGATTGCCCGTATCACCGTTGATTTCAATTCCGTTGTAAAAAAAGGAGAAATTCTCGCGCAGATTGATTCCACGTTTCTCAATGCTTCTGTCAAAGAAGCTGAAGCGAACGTCGAACGCAACCAGGCACAGGTGAATGAAGCGAAGCGAACAGTAACGAGGACCAATGATTTGTATAAGAAGGATCTTGTCGCTCAATCGGAACTTGACGCGGCTCAGACTGCGTATGAATCGGCAATAGCGCAATTAAAACAAGCGCAGGCGGCATCGGATAGGGCTAGGGTTAACCTTCGCTATTCCACTATTAAATCACCGATAGACGGCGTTGTCATCTCACGCGATGTTGACGTTGGACAAACTGTTGCAGCCAGCTTACAAGCGCCGCAACTATTTGCAATCGCAAACGATCTAACTCACATGCAGGTTGAAGCAAGCGTTGATGAAGCCGACATCGGACACATTAAAGAAGGTCAGTCAGTCACGTTTTCCGTTGATTCGTATCCTGAAGAAACCTTTTCCGGCACTGTGAAGCAGGTGCGGCTTGCCCCTGTTGTTACACAAAACGTTGTTACCTATACAGTAATCATTGAAGTGCCCAACCCTGACCTAAAGCTTCGCCCCGGAATGACGGCGACTGTTTCTGTCCTTATTGAGAAAAAAGAAGACGTGCTTCGTATTCCCTCCCTTGCGATTCGTTTTCAACCGGATGAGGAAATTCTCAAAACGTTTAGTGGAAATTCTCCATCGTTCAATCCCAATGGAAACGGAGGTAAAGAGCAAGCCTCCGCGCAGGGAAAGAGACAGCAGGCAGAGCGTAAAATGGAAAGAAATGATATGCGGCAACAGGGAGAGAGGCAGGACAGAGCAAGTGGCACAATGAAGGGAACTGAAGGCAGCCAACGGTGGGGCGACGGGCAGCCTAAAAAAATGCAAAAGAAAGTTTCCCGTGTATGGGTTGCAGACGGTAAAAAAGGAATTCGTCCGGTAATGGTAACCCTCGGTTTGAATGATAATCGTTATGTTGAGGTGCTTGAAGGGGAGTTGACGGAGAAAGATGAAGTTGTGATAGGCGTGCAACAGCCGGAAACCGCGATGGGTCAAAACCAGCAAACAAATCCGTTCGCTCCACGTATGCCGGGCGGCAGAGGCGGCGGGCGAGGAGGCAGATAAGGCAATGATGAGATTTTTTGAAATCCTCAACATTTCATTCGACGCGCTTGTGAGGAATAAAATGCGCTCGTTTCTGACGATGCTCGGCATCATTATCGGCGTTGGAGCTGTTATTGCCATGATAGCCATCGGGCAGGGTGCGCAATCTTCGATAGAAGCGCAAATCAGTTCTCTTGGCACGAACGTACTTATGGTATTTCCCGGCAGCACGACACGGGGTGGAGTTATGGCAGGCGCGGGAACGAACACAACATTAACGGAGGAAGATGGCGAGGCGATTCGGGAACAATGCCCCGCGGTTAATTATATCAGTCCGTTGTTGCGAACAGGAGGGCAGGTTGTTTATGGAAATTTGAATTGGGGGACGTCAATTCAAGGAGGGTCGCCGGACTTTTTTAACATACGAGATTATCGAATTGAAACAGGAGATTTTTTCACCGATGCGGATGTGAGAGGAGCGACGAAAGTTTGCTTGTTGGGGAGAACAGTAGTTCAACAATTATTCGAGGGAGAAGACCCTTTGGGCCAGACGATACGGATAAAAAATATTCCATTCAGGGTTGTCGGCACGCTTATGCCAAAAGGGCAAAATATGATGGGACAGGATCAGGATGACATTATTCTGGTTCCTTATACTACCATCCAGAAACGATTGATGGGTGAACGAAACGTGCGAGCGTGGGGATATATCGTTTCCGCTGTGAGCAAGGCGCAAATACCTGCTGCACAACAGCAAATCACCGAGTTACTTCGAACCCGACATAAGCTCGGCTTCGCAGACGATAATGATTTCACGATTCGCAGCCAGACTGAAATAGCCGAAGCCTCCTCAGCACAATCGAAAATAATGACGATGCTGTTGGCGAGCATTGCATCGGTTTCCCTTATCGTCGGGGGAATCGGCATAATGAATATTATGCTTGTCTCCGTAACGGAACGGACGCGCGAGATTGGTATCCGCATGTCTATTGGCGCTAAACGGAGAGATATTTTAGGTCAATTTTTAATTGAGTCAATTGTGTTAAGCTTATCGGGTGGATTGATTGGCGTGGGGATTGGCGTTGGGGGATCGAATATAATCTCTCAGGTTGCAGGGTGGCCCACATTTATTTCTGTAACCTCAATTGTTCTTGCAGTCTTTTTCTCGATGGCAGTCGGCGTGTTTTTCGGGTTTTACCCGGCACGCAAGGCTTCACGCCTCAATCCTATTGAAGCATTGAGGTATGAGTAACACGTGCCGTTTACCTTAGTTTCAGATTACACTCCAAACGGCGACCAGCCGGAAGCGATTCGCGAATTGTTAGAGGGTATCCGGCGCGGGGATAAATATCAAACATTATTGGGAGTTACAGGGAGCGGAAAAACTTTTACTATCTCCAATGTTATTGCACAAGTCAACAAGCCAACGCTTATCATGTCGCATAATAAGACATTGGCGGCGCAACTCTATGGTGAGTTCAAGCAATTCTTTCCTCACGACAAGGTCGAGTTTTTTATCAGCTATTACGATTATTACCAGCCTGAAGCGTACGTCCCCCAAAACGATACCTATATAGCAAAGGACGCTTCCATAAACGATGAAATTGATAGACTAAGGCTTCGCGCAACGAGCGCGCTCATTAGCGGCGACCCGAATGTTATCGTTGTGGCATCGGTTAGCTGTATTTATGGCATCGGCGCGCCGGACGAATGGCTCCAGCAAATGATTATTCTCCGCAAAGGTATGGAAATCAAACGGCAGGAATTGCTACGGAAGCTCCTTGACATCCATTACCTTCGGAATGATTTTGATTTTAAGCGAGGAACATTCCGAGTGAGGGGCGACGTTATCGAAATTATCCAGGCGAACGACACCGATACCGCGGTAAGAATCGAGATGTTCGGGGATGAGATTGAAAAAATTTCCGCAATCCACCCGCTTACAGGAAAGCTGTTGCAAGAAATAGAATCGGAAGTGATTTATCCTGCGAAACAATTTATTACGTCGCGTCCGACGATAGAACGCGCACTGGAAAGTATCGAGCAGGAATTGGGCGAACGGCTAAATGTTTTACGGATGCAAGGGAAATTGCTTGAAGCGCAGAGGCTAGAGCAGCGGACGAGGTTCGATATGGAAATGATGCGGGAAGTTGGCTACTGCTCCGGCATTGAAAATTATTCGCGCCATATTGCAGGCAGGGCGCCGGGATCGCGACCTTATTGCTTGTTTGATTACTTCCCGAAAGATTATCTTTTAGTGATTGATGAATCGCATGTCAGCGTTCCTCAAATCGGGGGAATGTGGCACGGAGACCGTTCACGCAAAACAACGCTCGTCGAGCATGGGTTCAGGCTTCCCTCAGCATTAGACAATCGTCCGTTGACATTTGAAGAATGGGAAGCGATGGTGAATAAGGTCATTTTTGTAAGCGCGACGCCGGGACCGTATGAGCTGAAAAAATGCAAAGGAGTTTTTGTCGAGCAAATCATACGCCCGACAGGATTAGTTGACCCTGTGGTTGACGTTCGACCTGTGAAAAACCAGATTGACGATTTGATTGCGGAAATCCGCGAGAGGGTGAAATTGAAAGAACGCTGCCTCGTTACGACCCTGACGAAACGGATGGCGGAAGACTTATCGGAATACTTGCAAAATATTAATATTAAGGTGAGGTACATTCATTCGGAGATTGACGCGTTAGAACGTGTTGAAATTCTGAGAGACTTACGGTTAGGCGATTTTGACGTTCTGGTAGGGGTGAACCTGTTGCGGGAGGGATTGGATTTGCCGGAGGTTTCTCTTGTCGCTGTGCTGGATGCGGATAAGGAGGGATTCTTGCGTTCCGACCGCTCGCTCATTCAAACGGCAGGCAGAACTGCGCGGAACGTAAACGGAAAAGTTATTATGTATGCGGATACCACTACCGGCTCGATGCAACGAATGATGGAAGAAACAAGCCGCAGGCGTACAAAGCAAATCGAATATAACACCCGGCATAACATCACGCCAAAGACAATCTATAAATCAACGGAAGAAATTATTTCCAGCATGGCAGTTGCAGATATTCGCTCTTCTAACGACGAGAAGCAGAAACGAGGGGCGGCATCCGTTGTATCGGAATCAATCGTAAGAAACCTTTCAGCTGACCAACGAAAAGATTTAATCGAAGAAATGAAGCGAGAAATGAAGCAAGCCTCCCGCGACCTCGAATTTGAAAGGGCTGCGGAATTGAGGGATGAAATTCAGAGATTGGAGGGGATGAAGTGAAAGTTATATCTTTCCAGACTGTCATAAAACCATTGCTTCGTTCCATCCTTCAACCCATTAAAGAGTTTCTCTATCCCCCATTCTGTTTTCTTTGTGATGTTAGGTTACAAGAAAACGAATCGAGAGTGTGTACGAAATGCTGGTCAAGCTTTCCACGAATAGAAAAAGGCGATGTTATTGATACCGATTTGAAGAGCAAATTCAGTGGCGATGGCGCTGTTGATGATTGTCTTTCTGTTTACCTATTCGAGAAAGATGGTAAGCTGCAAGAAATAATTCATCATCTCAAGTATAGCGGGATGACGGCGATGGGAATTCGATTAGGAGAAGAAATCGGTAGAGTCATCCGGGAAGATTTGAATTTCCGAAAAGGAGACATGGTAATCCCAATTCCATTGCACAGGCTAAAACAGCGTGAACGTGGGTATAATCAAAGTGAATTCATTTGCAAAGGGATTGCCTCAGTTACCAGCATACCCCTGTTTCCCAGGTTGCTTACAAGAGCAAAATATACTCAGACGCAGACCCAGCTCGATCTCAATCAACGGAAGGAAAACATGGAATCCGCCTTTGCCGTGTCAGAAAAGAGCCGGAAGTTATTACAGGGAAAAAAGGTAATTCTGGTTGATGATGTTATTACCACAGGTTCGACAATAAATTCCTGCGCTCAGGAATTAAGAAAATTTGGAGTAGAATCTGTCCTTGCAGCATCGGTAGCCCACGCATATTAAAAAAAGCCTTAAAACGGGCTGGAACGATAGGAAAAATGTTAAAAAAAGATAACAAAACGCTTGACAATTTGTTATTTTTTGTGTAATTTCACAACAGTTCAATCCACTATAGTCAATCCAAAAAACTCAAAATAATAGATTCACATGAAAAAAGTAGCACTTGCAGGTATATTGATCCTCCTAGTTGCAACGTTCGCAGCAGCGCAATCATCAGCTGTCTCAACGATTACTGTCAATGCAGCGGCGACGCCGTTGGCAGCAATTAACAGCGATGGCGGCGTTGATGATGTTCTTCGAGCGACGACCTATACTGTTGTCTATGATGCGTACGCAGCTACAAGCACAGTCAGCCCGAACGGTAACGGCGAAACACCCAATGGCGATGTCGGCCTTGACATCACGGGTGATGCGAATACGAATATCGTCGTTGAAATGGATTTACCTGACGTTTTAGAAGGAGTCGGCGGCACTTCAATGGCAATTGAGTTCCCGACATCCGGTCCCGGTTCAGGTGTCCGCGCAGAGACGGGTGGATTTTTCAATCCTAATGTCCAGAATACATTTAACTTCGGAAATGGCGGGATTATCTCACTGAGATTGGGATATGTTTTTACAGTTCCCGGTGAAGTAACAATTGCCGGTGAAATCTATGTAGGTCAAATACTTTCAAATGCCTACTATACGGGTTTGTAACCTTCTTCATAAAAGAATAGCTTTGAAAAAAAGTCACAGTTTCTGCTGTGACTTTTTTTTTGAATAAATTACAGAGGTTATCCTGTAAATACGGTTATGAGGGATTGCTGAAAACCTTAACTTCATTGCGAAACCGCGATTTATCTGTATGAAGTCCACAGTCGGCGCTTTGCGCTATCCCTTTAGGACTTTGCTACTAATGAATACACAGACCAATCATGTCACCCTTTCAGGATTTGATGTATTTTTTGTGAACCATACTACAATAATAATGTATCCCTTGCGGGATTGACTCATTAATAACCCCGAAGGGTGGTAGTATTATAACTCCGGATAAAAGCCAAAGAGAAAACCCCGAAGGTCCCAAAGGGATGGCTTTACCAGGACAGAGTTTATTCCCAATATAGTTACAACTAGGTTTGATATACCTACTCGCATTGACACTTTCCATCCGGGCTTCTATCTCTTTATTAATTGGATTCTCCCATTAGACGAGAGTTTTTGTTTTTCACCCTCTTTCTTGGTAAATTTTACTACCTTAATACAAGGTACATCTCATATTTGAATGAAAATCCCTCTTTATTATTATTTGGAGAATAACCATGTCTGTGAAAGTTGGCATAAATGGATTCGGTCGCATCGGGCGCAACGTTCTTCGCGCCGGGCTGAATTCCCCTGAACTTGAATTTGTTGCAGTCAATGATATAACCGACGCAAAAACGCTCGGTCACCTTCTAAAGTACGATTCTGTTATTGGTAATTTTAGCGGCACAGTAGAAGTGAAAGAATCTACGCTAATCATCAATGGCAAGCCGTTGAAAGTATTATCTGAAAAAGACCACACCAAGCTTCCGTGGAAAGATTTGGGAGTTGATATTGTTATTGAATCAACCGGCCTGAAGCATTTTACCGATGGAGACGCTGCAAAGCAACATCTGGTGAATGGCGTTAGGAAGGTTATCATCAGCGCGCCTGCCAAACAACCCGATGTGACTTTAGTACTCGGTGTGAACGACGGAGCATACGATGCATCGAAACACAACATTGTCTCAAATGCCTCATGTACGACGAACTGCCTTGCCCCTGTTGCGAAAGTTCTTTTGCAAAATTTCGGAATTAAAAGGGGGATGATGACGACCATTCATTCTTACACGAATGATCAGAAAGTTTTAGATTTACCTCACTCCGATTTACGAAGAGCGCGCGCAGCTGCTATTAATATGATACCGACATCAACAGGCGCGGCAAAAGCTATCGGTCTGGTTATTCCTGAATTAAAAGGAAAGTTGGACGGTCTTGCTGTACGGGTTCCAACGCCTAACGTTTCTCTTGTTGACTTAGTTATCGAAGCAGAGAAACCCGCAACGAAAGAAGCAGTAACCGCGGCAATGAAAGCAGCAGCGGAAGGACCGCTAAAGGGAATTTTGCAATATACGGAAGAACCGATTGTCTCGAGCGATGTGAAAGGCAATCCTCATTCAGCGGTATTCGATGCACCACTTACGTATGTTATGGATACAATGATTAAAGTCTGCGCATGGTACGATAATGAATGGGGCTACTCGTGCAGGGTTATAGATTTAGCAAAAAAACTCGCGAAATCTTTATAACTTGACCGTTATGAACAGCATGGCTAACGATTCCGTAACGGTTTCGTTAGCCTTTTTTATTTTTTTCCCCCCTCACCCCTACCCCTCTCCCTTGGGAG
>SCUC01000495.1 GCA_004322375.1 Bacteroidota bacterium | reverse complement strand
TAAGAAATGTTTTGACAATATCAACTGCTTTCTCCCAGGGAGTGATGCGAGAGCCGATGCAAAGAACGTTCGCGTCGTTATGAAGCCGTGTGAACCGCGCAGCCTCGATTGATTCGACTACTGCAGCGCGTACGCCTTTGTGTTTGTTTGCCGTAATAGACATCCCAATACCCGTGCCGCAAACAAGAATACCTACATTCATTTCACCCGATGAAATCGCGGAGGCGAGCTTGTGTGCGTAGTCGGGATAGTCGGTTGAGTCAGATGAATGGGTTCCGAAATCTTTTGTCTCATGCCCCAACGATTTCAGTAATTCCTTGATTCGTTCTTTGTATTCAAATCCTGCATGGTCTGCGCCAAGAGCGATAGTTTTCATGTTATTCATCCTCAGAAGGTAAAAACCACCGTTCGCTTCCGTTCAAGCTGAACGAAAGCCTGAAAATTTTATCCTGTTGCAATCCGTTATTCGTCGTTCCCCGGAAGCTGTACCCGATGCCGATATTTAAGCGCGTGTCGCTGACAACCGGAATTCCGAACCCTCCGGTAAATCCGAGCTCGTTGATAGATTCCCCATTGATATTGTAATAGGAGGCATCATAGAAGAACCCGGCACGATACGCGAGCCGTTGGAAGAATGATGCTGTTCCTTCATGGTGGGGGAAGATCTCGCCGCCGATGCTAAAACGAGAGCTATTGGTAAAGTTTCCAAGGACGACTCCCGTTCCGTTAAAGCTGCTCCATTGCTGATAGAGCAAATCGCTTGCAACCAAAAATTCTTTCGTAGAATATGCAGCGCCAAATCCTAAACGGAGGGGTAGCGTTAAGGTCGTTCCGGGGAATACCGTAGTATCGCGAATAGTTACCTGATTGCTTGTCGAGGTAAAAGCGTAATAATGTTTTTCCGTTGCTTTTAATGAAGAGGAGGAAGAAAGCACCAAGCCTACGGAAAGAGTTCGCGAAGAATCAATATTCAGCGCCTTGCCCAAGCCGGAATAAATAATACCTATTGTTGCTCCAATGCCATGCGCTTCCATCGAACGGGTTTCGCTTGCATTAGAATACTCGGATGTGCTGAACGATTGCGAGACATTATGTCTCATTGTTCCGAAGTAATATGAAAATTTCGCTCCGAGCGAAAAGTCATTCCCCGGAATATAGGACAATCCGAGATGACCTTCGGAAAGTCCCCCTTCACCGGCGTACTTAACGTTGTACAGCAAGCTCCCATACGAGGAGGTGGAAGAGATATTATAGTTGACGCTGCTATAGGGCGTGATGCCTGTGCCGAAGACAATTCCAGACGTTGTGTAAACCGGAATCGCAAGCATGAAGCCGCCAAACCCCGTTCCGCTGAGATACGCGGAATTAGCGCCATCGGTTGTATTAAAACCTTCGTACTGAACACCCACAGAAAACCGCGTTCTGTTGATGCCGGACCATGCGGCAGGATTATACTGGTCAATGCTTGTTGAGGAGAGAGCGGCAAGACCTGAGTTTGCCATGCCAATAGCCCGTTCAGAGAATGTGTACCGAACATCGCCAATGCCGTACCGTGAGTAGCCAGACCCGCCGTTACCTGCCGGCAACATTGGGCTAACGGAAAGAGAAAAAATGATGAACCAAAGTATATGCTGTTTCATGGCGGCTCAGGGCAAAATTGTGTATGTAATATTCAGTCGGGGCATCCGCGTGGAATCGCTTGAAGTGGCGGAGTAAAACGCATACCGGTCAACAGCGATAAACTCGCTGCTCGAACGAATCACAAAATTATAATACGGACGGCGTGAGACGATTTGCTGAACAAGCGGCCTTACGTCTAACGTTGCAGTTTTTTGTGAATCCCCCGTGAGAGTTGCAGAAGCGGTAAGCGAGCTAAGCGAATCTATGCCGGATGCGATGTGCGCGACGATGGTATTCGTCGAGTAGCTGTTGCGCAGGGACTGGGTTGAATCGAGCGTGAGTACCAGAGATGCTTGCGTGATGCTTGCGCGGTTCGGGATGCCCGATAAATCAAATTGCAGCCTGCCGCGATGCGAGACGCCCGCTTGCACAACCATCAGTGTATCGGGCGTTGTTACGAGAGGAGTCTCGGCAAGAAAAATTTGTTGGAAGGGTCTGTATGTTGCTCGAATTGTATCGGTAGCTGTATGATAGACGAGATACAACTGGGGTCGCCCATCAAAAAAAATGTCATAGACTGTAGAGCAACCGATAATGATGTTGCTCGCGCCATTAGGGATGAGAATCATTCCATACGGAGAGGCAAGAGAATCCTGCATCCATGTGCGAAGAACGGGCGCGATGGGAAACTCAATAATGCTGTCGGAGGGGGTGATCGCTCTGGTGAATGAAGTGTCATTCGATGCGTTCACGAACGAAGGAACATTCGTGCTATCCCACCGTATCGAATCTTTTGACCATGAACGAAGCAATCGTTTGACGTCTAATCCTAACGTGCCCGAAGAATCTTTGTAACGATACGTAATGGCGACGCGCAACACTGCCGTATCTATTGTAAACGAGGAGAGACCGTAGGGAATGCCGGCAAATTGAATAATCGCCCGAGTTTCAATATCGGACGATTTCCCAAACAGTTGTCTGGCTGAAACGCCTGCGATACGGGCAAGATACGTCGAGCTTGTTGTTGCCGTCAAGCCTACAGTGTTCAAGGAAAGAGAATCGTCCGGCGAGAGCAAGCCAATGCCGACTGCGTTTGGCTCATCGCTGCAGCCAATCAACAATAGCAATAAGAAAGAGGTAAAAATCGGGAAAAATAGTTTCATGGAAGGTTACAATAAACTCACTGTTGTGGGTAATTTCGTGTTATAAATTGAACGGCGTCAAACGCATCTTCGGCAATGTACGCTGGAGTAACATTCTTTGCGCTCAGAAGGTTCATTGCCTCTCTGCCGTAGCCGGTTTTGACAAGGATTCCCTTCGCTCCTGCGTTATTGGCGGTAGCGATATCCGATACCTTATCTCCGATGACGAATGAACGGGAGAAGTCAACCCCGAACTCGCGTTGTGCCTGAAGCATCATTCCGATGTGGGGCTTTCTGCAATCACAATCGAGCCGGTAGGGAGCTTCGCCCAGCTCAGGATGATGCGGGCAATAGTATATGCCGTCAATTGTCGCGTGTTCCGCTTGAAGCATCCGGAGAAGGGAGGAGTTGATTTGTTCAACACCTTCTTCAGTAAGATATCCACGCGCAACTCCTGCTTGATTGGAAATGATGAATACGAAGAATCCAGCTGCACGCGCGTCGTGGATTGCCTGCGCGGAGCGGGGGATGAGCCGGAGCTGTTCGGGAGACGAAAGATAACTGACTTCCTCGTTGATAGTGCCGTCACGGTCGAAAAAAATGCCGCCGCGCATTTATTTCTGTGTTTTGGCGAGATCGGAGTAGATAGAGATAAATTTTTCTGCAATCTGTTCGTGTCTGCCGCCGTTCATCAACGGAGTCGTTAGAGAAATGATGGATTTCTTTTGCTGCTTAAAAATTTCCATTAGCCCATCTTCTGCTGAAAATTTCTTGTCTGCTTTTGTTCCTATGGTCGTGATGACGTCTGCATACTCAAGTCCGGCGCGTAAGAAATCGAGCTTGCCCGCGCGCACTCCTTCGCCGTTGAAAATAGAGGAAGGTATTCCCGTCTTTTCTACGGAAGAGCTGGGGAACGAACCGTGATAGGCAAGGTTATACGCGGTAAACACCGTCCGCACGTTCCGGAAATACGGATCGTTTTT
>SCUC01000494.1 GCA_004322375.1 Bacteroidota bacterium | reverse complement strand
CACGCTTTCGTTCGCAGATTCACTGCGTCTGACAGGAGTGAAGCCGCTCTTCCAGGTTCCATTTCTTCAACTCACGCCGGGAATTGTTCCAAAACGCGTGATCTCGCTCGAAGCCTCCAATGATGAAAATGCACATTCATACAGACTGGAGCAAAACTATCCCAATCCATTTAACCCGTTAACGGTTATCGGGTATCGGGTATCGGTTCCGAGCTATGTTACAATTCAAATATTCAATGTGCTTGGACAGGAAATAATCACGCTCTTGAATCATGAGGAAATGGATGCGGGGGAATTCGAAGTCGAATTTGATGCTCAGTCATTTCCGAGCGGAATCTATTTCTACCGCCTTGAAGCGACAGGAATCGAGCGGCCTGAACAATCATTCATCCAGGCTCGAAAAATGATTCTCATACGGTAATACGTTCACACACAACGAATGAAATAGTACAACTACGATTGTTAGAAAGGATAACGTCATGAACAAGCTTTTCACCTTCTTTTGGATTTGCTTCAGTGTTAGTGTTCTTTTATCAATTTCATACGGACAAACGGATAAGGTCCTGGAACAGGCTCAGGTATTAATGAAAGAATACTCGCCGCCTCCAATGGTTCAGAGACAGGAACCGGTAACTCCTGACGAGTCGTGGAGAGATTATCACCACGCCTCCACAAGCATTGCCAGCACGCGTTACGCTTCCAGCGTCATCGCGTATAGCTCGCAGTATGGAACAGGCGTGTATTCTGCCAGTCAGGCGCTTGGTGCGCCCGATGTTTACCCATCGTATGGCACTAATGGCGCGGCTTGGGCAAGCGCAACGGCAAATGGACAGCGAGAATATCTCGAGCTGGGGTTTGATAATCCTGAGCCTATCACCTCTATCGGCATCTATGAAACATACAATCCGGGCGCAGTTGACACAATTTATGTGAAAGACCCGAATACCGGTTTATGGGTTGTCGTTTGGTCCGGAGCGGCAAGTCACAAAGGGAACAATGCCCGCCTGTTTATCGCGGATTTTTCCGCAACGTTGTTCGATGTCTCTGAAGTACGGCTTGCCATTAATTCTCCTACTGTGACGGGATTCAATCAGATTGACGCCGTTGTTCTTTCATCGCTTCCCCTTGTTCCACTTCGCGTGAACACGATGCCGAGTAATACGAATAGCACCTCGTATGCAAACGCGCTTGTCAATGTTGCGCATGATGTTTGGGGAAATGTTACAGGCGGAACTTCACCATATAAATATTACCTTTATTATGGCGACGGCTCGATGGATTCAGGCAACGTGACTGATGCGCATAACATTGCTCGAAATCATACGTACTTAACTGCAGGACCTAAAACCATGAAGCTGGTTGTTACCGATGCGCTTGGACGTTCGGATAGCGACCAATCTGTCATTCGGGTGTATGCCTCTTCAACACAAGAAATCCGGGTAAACATGGCAATTGAAAAGGGGCTTCGCTATCTCTACCTGAATCAATATGCGAGCGGCTATTGGTCTGATAATTCAAACACCATAGCATCAACAGGAATGGCAGCGCTTGCCTTTGAAGAGAACGGCCATCTTCCCGGGAACGATACGGACGAAGATATTTATGCCGAATATGTTCGAAATGCTCTAAATTACCTGCTAAGCAATGCGACGATGGCATCAATTTCCCCGCAATCCGCGGGAATCCCTGATATTAACGGCAACGGCTACGGGTCCTATTTCAGCACAAATACGTATGCAAACGGGATGGGAGTCCTGGGAATGATCGGTGCGCATCTCTCCTCCGCAAGCGCAATGGGTGATACGATTACAGTCGGCGTGTATAATGGACAAACGTTTTATGATTTTG
>SCUC01000055.1 GCA_004322375.1 Bacteroidota bacterium | reverse complement strand
GCTCTTCCGATCTCCTAAAGCGGGATGGAGTAACATTCCGATTTTTCAGAAAATCCCGGAAGAACCCAATACCAATCCGATACACTGGATATTCGAAAATAGTTCTTCGTAACAATCATTGTACCGTCAGGAAAAATTCCCGACCGAACAACAATAAACGGTCACTTTGAGTATATTACCATGCGCCGACTGCGGAGCCAAGCGTAGTATTTCAGACTTCAATCTGTTTTTTCACCCAATTTGCAGGGTGAAAATAGTGGTTCTTTAAAGCTAATAATGTTTTGACACTAATCAAACTTTTTTTCCAATTATTCACCATCCGGAAAGTCATTCTGTCCGGTTCGTTACAACCGAATGCTATATATTATTTCTATCCATCAACTTCCGGGACGGAAGGGACTATCCCTTCCCGTTCGACTTTTTCGTCAGTTGCTCATATATTTTCCATCTCGTCGAAACGTCTTCCTGGGCTAGCTTCGCCAATTCTTTTGCTCTCTCAGGATGGCTCTTTTCTAACATCTTAAAGCGTGTTTCTAACTGGGTAAACTCTCGCAATGGCAGCTTCGGTTCTTTTGAGTCCAGCTTGAATGGATTTTCACCCTTCTTTTCCAGCATGGGATTATAGCGGAACAATTGCCAGTATCCCGTATCAACAGCGATCTTCTGGTTTTGCATCCCTGTCGTCATATTGATGCCGTGCGCAATGCAATGACTGTAGGCAATAATAAGCGACGGACCATCGTAGGCTTCCGCCTCCATAAATGCGCGAATCGTTTGCATATCGTTTGAACCCATGGCGACTTTGGCAACATAGACGTTGCCGTATGTCATGGCAAGCAGGGCGAGGTCTTTTTTCTCCGTCGGTTTTCCCGCCGCAGAAAATTTCGCAACTGCAGAGCGCGGCGTGGATTTCGACGTCTGTCCACCGGTATTGGAATAGACTTCCGTATCAAGAACGAGGATGTTTACGTTCTTGCCTGAGGCAAGAACATGGTCAAGACCGCCATACCCGATGTCATACGCCCATCCATCTCCCCCGATAATCCAGACGCTGCGTTTCGTTAAGTTATCTGCAAGGCTCAACAGATGTGTAGCCTCCGGAGTATGTATGCCGGCAAGTTTCGTCTTCAATCGTTTTACGCGTTCTCTCTGCTCATAGATGTCTGCCTCATCAGATTGGTTCGCTTCGAGAATGTCGCGGGTAAATTCCACTCCGAGAGAGGGAGCAAGCTGCTGAACAAGCTCGCGCGCCATTTCCGTATGTTTATCTACTGTCAGCCTCATGCCGAGACCGAACTCAGCGTTATCTTCAAACAATGAATTTGACCATGCAGGACCTCTGCCGTCGCGGTTCGTCGTCCAGGGTGTCGTCGGAAGGTTGCCACCGTAAATTGATGAGCAGCCTGTCGCATTCGCGATAATTGCCCGGTCACCAAACATCTGGCTTACCAATTTCACGTACGGCGTTTCTCCGCATCCCGAACATGCTCCAGAGTATTCAAATAATGGCTCTAAAAATTGCGAGCCTTTCACCGTATCTATTTTGAGCGTCCGCCTGTCAACTTCAGGAAGCTGTAAGAAGAAATCATAATTCAAGCTTTCAGCTTCGCGAAGGGGTGGCTGCGGCTTCATGTTGATTGCCTTCACCTTCGTTTCCTTCTTGCTCTTGGCGGGGCAAACATCAACGCATAATCCGCATCCGGTGCAATCTTCCACGGCAACCTGAATTGTGTATTTCATGCCTTTGTATTCGTTTCCTCTGTATTCCATTGCCTTGAACGTTGCCGGCGAATTTGCAAGAAGAGCCGGCTCGTACACCTTTGCCCTGATCGCGGCATGAGGACACACCAGCACGCACTTATTGCACTGGATACAAACTTCCATCTCCCAGACGGGAACTTCGAGAGCGATATTTCGTTTCTCCCATTGCGCTGTTCCGGTGGGGAATGTTCCATCCAGCGGCATCGCGCTCACGGGGAGGTTATCGCCGTAGCCTGCAATAATCTTCGCGATAACATTTTGCACGTACTCCGGCGCTTTCGGAGAAACGGCGGGAGGCATTTCAATCGAGCTTGTTACGTTCGCAGGCACGGTTACTTCAAACAGGTTGGCGAGGGTGTCATCCACCGCTTTGAAGTTTTGTCTCACGACTTCTTCTCCTTTTTTCCCGTACGTCTTTTCGATGGAACGTTTGATTGCCGTGATAGCCTCCTCGCGGGGCAACACCCCGGAAATTGCAAAGAAGCAGGTTTGCATAATCGTGTTGATGCGCCCGCCCATGCCTGTTTGCCGCGCAACTTTGTACGCGTCTATCACGTAAAACTTCAGCTTCTTTTCAATAAGCTCTTTTTGAATATGTCTCGGAAGCTGATCCCACACTTCATCGGGACCAAAAATGCTGTTCAATAAAAACGTTCCGCCCTTCATTGCCGTCTGCAGCACGTCATATTTTTCTAGGAAGAACCACTGGTGACAGGCAATGAAGCTCGCTTCGGTAATCAAGTAGCTGGAATGAATCGGCTTCGGACCAAAACGCAAATGTGACGTTGTGGTTGAGCCGGATTTTTTCGAGTCA
>SCUC01000493.1 GCA_004322375.1 Bacteroidota bacterium | reverse complement strand
CGAAGGACGCTTTTCAAGAATGACGCCGGAAACTTTGGGGATAACATCACCCCCCTTTTCTACAACAACCGTATCGCCTACACGAATATCTAACTCTTGAATATAATCTTCGTTATAGAGCGATGCTCGGCTCACCGTTGAACCGCCAACAAACACCGGCTCTAGTTCAGCCACGGGCGTTACCGTTCCTATTCTCCCCACCTGTAGTGTAATTGCTTTCAGCAGCGTTTCTCCCTTCCTTGAAGCAAACTTGCTCGCGATAGCCCACCGCGGGCTTTTTGCGATGGCTCCAAGCCGTTCCTGCTGAGATAGAGAATCAACCTTCACAACCACACCGTCAATATCAAATGAAAGAGAGTCGCGTATTCCCTCCATCTTCTTCCAAAATTCTATCACCTCATCAATATTGTTACACAGCTTTAGCTGTTGCTCGACGGGAAATCCTATTTTCCTTAAGATATTCAAATTTTCAAAATGACTTTTCAAGCCTCCTGCTTCAGTACGGAGATAGTAGGCAAAAAATTTCATCTTCCGTTGCGCGACAATTTTAGGGTCTTGCAACTTGAGCGTTCCCGCTGTTGAGTTCCGGGGATTAATAAACAGTTTCTCTCCAGCCTGAATCCGTTCCTCGTTCATCTTCTCAAAATCTTTTTTGTCCATCAGTACTTCGCCGCGAACCTCACAGTTCAACAGCTTTTTATCATTCGTTTCTAGCCGGAGCGGAATGGAGCGAATGGTTTTAACGTTGTTCGTGATGTCATCGCCTTGTGTTCCATCCCCGCGGGTTACACCGCGAACAAGAATCCCGTTTTGATAGTGCAAGCTTAACGATACGCCATCAAATTTCAACTCAGCTGTATATTGAAACTTTTCATCTACAAGAAGATTACGCACACGTTTATCGAAATCGCGGAGTTCCTCCTCGGAATACGTATTTGCCAGGCTCAACATCGGTACATTGTGCTGTACTGTTGGAAACTTTTTTGTCGGCTCTCCTCCCACGCGTTGGGTCGGTGAATCAGGTGAAGCAAGCTCAGGATATTGTTGCTCCAATTCCTGAAGTTCGCGCATTATTCCATCATATCGCTCATCCGAAATTTCCGGCTGTGCCTCTACATAATATAAATAATCGTGCCGGCGCAGCTCCTTACGAAGATGTTCGATACGTTGTAATGTTTTTTTGTCCGGTGATTTCATATGATGTTATGACAATTCCATGCAAGCACAAAAATGTAAGAAGAAACTTGCTGAGAGACAACCTTTTTTGTAAAAACGACCTTTCTATTTTAGAATACTCAGATTGATTGTTTTATTAGACGACTGAAGTTACGCAACATATTGAAACCGATGCATCTTTTCGTTTTGTGAAAATAATACAGCCCACAACACCAGCCTAACGAACAGGCAGGTAAGTTATGGGCTGTTAAGCATACCATGTTGAAAACGATTAGCCTGAATGAGATTAAAGGTGCAGGGACAACTTCCTCTTCAAAAAAACTTTGTCAGTACTCTAGAATGAGTTATCCTAATCTCAACTCTTCCACTTCACTTCAGGGGTGTTGGAAAGTGAATTGGCATAACGGGCGAGAACGAATAACAAATCGGAAAGACGATTGAGATAGATAATAGCCTGCGGGTTAATTTCTTCGCTATGGGAAAGAGTAACAACGTGACGCTCTGCGCGCCGGCACACCGTTCTTGCAAAATGGAGCATTGCGGCAGCGCGATTGCCACCGGGGAGAATAAAGCTTCTTAGGGGTTCAAGCTTTTCGGTGATGCGGTCTATCTCTTGTTCTAATGCAGCAGAATCTGATTCCTGAAGCCGCTTGATTGCTTGAGATTGTACGGAGAATGGGGTTGCCAGGTCTGCCCCTAAAGAGAATAAGCTATCC
>SCUC01000492.1 GCA_004322375.1 Bacteroidota bacterium | reverse complement strand
CATATCTCAAATCCACCTATAAGCTATTACCTACCACCTTTTTTCCCCCGAAATTTTTTGGTATCTTTATATACTTTTAGTTTTGAAAACGAACGCTTGTTGAGAAAATGCCACTGGTACCCTATTACATCGAATCCCTCCAACCGTATAAGGCAGGAAAAACAATTAATGAAGTGCAACGCGAATACGGCTTAACGCGCGTTGTCAAATTAGCCTCCAACGAAAACCCGCTCGGCTCCTCGCCGATGGCGATGGAAGAGATTCACAAACGGGCAACCAACCTCCACCTCTACCCCAATGGCGGTCTCAACCTGAGAACCGTGCTTGCAATGCAGTACGATTTGAAAGTCGAGAATGTTATTGTAGGTAGCGGCTCGGAGGGAATTATGTCCAACATCATCCGCACGTTCCTGTGTGATGATGATGAAGTGCTGACAACTGAAGGTGCATTTATCGGATTTCAGGTGCTTGCAAAATCGCGCGGCGTTGCGTACAAAACTGTTCCCTACAACAACTGGCACTACGATTTACCTGCGCTCTCAGAACACATCACCGAGCATACAAAAATCATCTACCTCGCAAATCCCAATAATCCTACAGGCACAATTTTCTCCATGCACGAGTTTGAAGCATTTTACAAGACTGTGCCGGAGCGTGTGTTGATTATTCTTGATGAAGCCTATTTTGAATACGCCCGCGACAATCCCCGTTACCCCGATTCCATGCACTACCGTTATGATAACGTGATTACGTTGAGAACGTTTTCTAAAATATACGGGCTTGCTGGAGTACGCATCGGCTACGGATTTGCGCACGAAGATTTGATTACCAACTTGCTCAAAGTCAAGCTCCCCTTCGAGCCAAGCACACTCGCGCAAGCCGCAGGCATTGGAGCATTACGTGACAAAGAATTCCTCCACAAATCCCTCGAAATAAACTCCCGCGGTTTAGAATTTTTAACTCATTCACTGAAAGAACTAGGTTTACACATCGTTCCCTCCGAGGCAAATTTTATTATGGCGGTTCTTGATAATGAGGAAGAAGTCAATTATATTTTTGAACAGCTGCTCAGGCGTGGTGTCGTTATCCGTCCGCTAAAAGCGTTTGGGCTGCCGCATTGCATTAGAATAACCGTTGGTTTAGATGAAGAAAACCGGATACTCGTAGATGCTCTTTCTAAGATATTGACAAAGGAGTTGGTGTAAACAAAGCGACTTCACTCCAAAAGTATTTTTTTTTCAAGCGATGGGTTTTATACCCATCGCTTGTACAAATAACGTATGAAACAAATCCGCCCCTTAGATACAACCCCTGAAGCCTACGAACTCCAGCTTCAAATCTTCAAGAAGATGACGCCGGAGGAACGGCTGCAACAAGCAATTGAATTAACTCAAACGTGTAGAAGACTTATGGCAACCGGCGTTAAAATGCGCCATCCCGATTATAACGACGAACAAACAAGGCTTGCTGTAATAAGGTTACAATTAGGTGATGAGTTGTTCATAAAAGCATACCCCAATGCAAAGGATATTCTTCCATAACGCTATCCAAATCAAAAGTAAAAATGAAAAATCAACAACTCTTGCTTAACAGTAAAATGAAATCCACTGGCAATTCTCTTTTCTTTCCATTCATTCTTTTGGCTCAATTATTTCTTTGTACCATCTCCGCGCAAACCTACCTCTCCAACTACACTCACCACACGGTTAGCGGAAACGCCATTCAAGTCTTTGCCGGCGCGTCCTCAGTTCGGTTTATGTTTTACAAAAGCGATATTGTTCGAGTTGATTATTTACCTGATTCAACTTCACAGCCCGATTCTTCATTTGTTGTTATCATGGATACTTCTGCGGGGTATTCTCCAACCTTAATAGAAACAGATTCAACAGTTGAAGTCAGCTCTACTCAAGTAAAAATTGTCTGCACCAAAAATCCCGTAAGATTGTCTTTCTACTCCTCAAACAATGTTCTTCTCCTTTCTGAGCCTCAATCTGGCGGGCTTTCAAAATTTGGCGCTCAACGAAGAGCCACATTTACCCTTCAGCCGGATGAACATTTCTATGGAACAGGCGAGCGAGGCACAAACCTTGATAAACGCGGGCTGGCGTTCGATAGCTACAACGTTGCAATCGGAGGTTACTCCACTCCCCTTCCAAACATGGCAGCTAATATTCCCTTTTTGGCTTCATCAAAAGGGTACGGTCTATACTTCGATAATACATTTCGTGGACGATATGACCTTGGTTACAGTTCATCCACAAAATTTTATTACAACGCGTATGGCGGGGAATTGACATTTTATCTTATAGCTCAAAATTCTATTCCGGAACTGATAGCTCATTATACAGCTCTAACCGGTCGCCAGCCGATGCCCCCTAAATGGGCTCTTGGATTTATTCAGTCAAAGTACGGGTATCGAGATGAAACAGAAGCCCGCACGATGATTCAAACAATGAGACAAAAACAAATCCCGTGTGACGCTATTATTCTCGACCTGTATTGGTTTAATTCCATGGGAGATATTTCCTGGAAGCTCTCAGCTTGGCCCCAACCATTTCAAATGATGTCCGATTTTCTCTCTCTCGGAATCAAGACGATAGTAATCACTGAACCCTACATTATCCAGTATTCAACAAATTACGGACCGGCGGCGGGTCTTGGATACTTAGCTAAAAATCCAAATGGGCAACCTTATACGCTGAGCAATTGGTGGTCGTGCAATTGCAATTCTTACCTTCTCGATTTAACGAATCCCTCGGCTCAACAATGGTGGTGGAATATGCACCCGACATTCTTTGGAAATGAGCTCGCTGGACTGTGGACTGACTTAGGCGAACCCGAAAATCATCCTGATTCGATGAAGCACTATCTCGGTGCGGCTCCAAAAGTGCATAATATATTCAATTTGCTCTGGGCTAAAACCGTTTTCGATGGCTTCAACCAGATACGTCCTAACCAACGATTTTTTAACCTTACCCGTTCAGGATTCGCGGGCATTCAACGATATGGCGTTTCAATCTGGTCTGGAGATGTGTCGCGAACCTTTGGCGGGCTTGCCGCTCAGCTTCCAATGCTGTTGAATATGGGTATATCCGGCATCGGCTACCATAATTCGGATATTGGCGGCTTCTGTTGCGGCACAACCACGCCTGAACTTTATACTAGATGGATGCAGTACGGAACATTCTGCCCAATCACTCGCGCCCATGGTGTCGGTCAATCAACTGAACCCTGGAGCTACGATGCGCAGACGGAAGCAATCTCAAAAAAATATATCGAGCTAAGGTACCAGCTGTTGCCGTATATTTACACAATGGCAAATGAAAATCACGAATCGGGAATGCCCCTGGCACGCCCGCTTTTCTTTGATGACCCCACTGACGCGAATTTAACAAATGAAAGCTCATCCTACCTCTGGGGAAATTCAATGTTGGTCTCTCCCGTAGTCGAAGAGGGACAGACAAGCAAATCTTTTTATCTACCTAAAGGTCAATGGGTTAACTTTTGGACTGATGAAAAAATTTCTGGCGGACAAACGATAACGACTCCCGCTCCAATTGAAACAATGCCCATGTTTGTTAAGGCGGGAAGCATCATCCCGATGCAATTTGTGATGAACTATACCGATGAACACCCACTCGATACGCTTCGTCTTGCGGTTTATCCCAACCCGGAACAATACGGCTCGTTCACGATGTATGAAGATGACGGAAAAACATTGGAGTACAAATCTCTCAGCCGCGCGTTTACCGAATTTATTCAAGAAATATCTATTAACGGCTCCGATACTTCATTACGTCTTAACATCGGCGCCACGATTGGCACATATACCGGCAAACCCACGCAACGAACATACATCTCGGAAGTGCATCTCCTTGATAACAAGCCACTGCTTGTGAGAAAAAACACTTCTCTCATAGGTGAACAGCAATCATATACAGCACTGCGCCAACATGCCGATGGATATTTTTATGATTCCCTTGCGAACATTCTTTACATCCAAACGATTACAGTTCCCGATAGCGCCTACGAAATAATAGTAGAGAACGTTAGTCTTGTCGGCGTCAATGATTTGCCTGATGAGCTTCCCTCAAAAACGTTTCGGCTCGAACAGAATTATCCTAACCCCTTCAACCCCGCGACCAATTTTGGATTTCGAATCGCGGACTTCGGATTGGTGACGTTGAAAATTTTCGATGTGCTGGGCAGAGAAGTTGCGACGCTCGTTGACGAGTTTCAGGTTTCAGGCTTCAAGTCTCAGGTGTTTGATGCGAGCAGATTATCGAGCGGGATATACTTTTATAAGTTAACATTTGTAGGGCAAGACGGCATCTCGTCCTACACAGACGTAAAAAAAATGGTGTTGACGCGATAGTATCTGGCTTACAGCCCACAAGGTTTCATGCTCAAGTTTTAAGAACACAATGTCTCAACTATTAATTTGAAACCTGAAACATGAAACTCCTAACACCTATTATCAACCACCTACAACCTAAAACATCCCATATCTCACATCGCGAATCGTATGACCATAGTTCCTTCACAACATAAATTTTCTGATATCTACAAGCTGCTGATTGGTTCAGTTGTTCCGAGGCCGATTGCTTTTGTCTCTTCACTCAGCCCCGATGGAGTAAGAAATTTAGCTCCGTTTAGTTTCTTCAATGCTGTCTGTTCTAAGCCGCCGATTATTCTCTTTACAACATCTGTTCGCGCAGATGGAAAAGATAAAGACACCCATAATAACATCAAGGCAACAGGCGAGTTTGTTGTAAACATCGTTTCCGAAAGCATCGCAGTGCAAATGAACCAATGCTCCGCCGATGTTCCACCAGAAGTTGATGAGTTTGTGCTTTCAGGGCTAACAGCGATACCCGGCGATATTGTAAAACCGCCGCGTGTAAAAGAATCGCTAATCAATATGGAATGTAAGCTGAACCAGATTGTTTCTTTCGGCGACCATCCCGGTGCAGGCAAAACGATTTTCGGTGAAGTAGTTCTATTCCACATTGCAGATAACATCATTGACAATTTTAGAATTGACCCCGCACAGATTCAAGCCATCGGAAGAATGGGTGGAATGAATTACTGCACTACAAGAGATAGGTTTGAGATGGTAAGACCATAATGAACTGACATCGAGACACGCTTTATCCATTGCAGAAACTGGATTACAAAAGTGTTTTGTCATTCCCTCGAAAGCGGGAATCCAATCATTCTTTCTGTTCCTACAGGCAATGATGGGATACCTGCCTACGCAGGTATGACAATTTTTTATTTGTGTCATAATAACCGTCTAGCTTTCAAATTACAAGTTCCATACAATGACAGAAGATAATTTTTATTCACTTGTATCAACACAAAAATGAATTTCCTAGAAAATTTGAGTCGAGAAGAACTGATTACGCTCATCAACGTTTATGCAAAGAACTGGCTCGCCCATGACGGATGCTGGTTTCTTGCTGCAGAGGAACAATTCGGTATTGACACCGCTATAGAGCTTGACAAAAAATCCTGGCATCGGTTTGCAGTTGCCGAAGCCCGGAGAATCATGAAAGAGTTTAACATACCTGAAAACGGCGGACTCGCCTCCTTAGAAAAAGCGTTTAAGTACCGTCTCTATTCTGCCATCAACAAACAAGAGATAGTGTGGGTGAATGACCATACCATGATTTTCAAGATGGTTGAATGTCGTGTTCAGAAAACGCGTAGCGATAAAAGCCTACCCTTGTTCCCATGTAAATCTGTCGGCATGGTTGAGTTCAGCCAATTTGCAAAAACAATTGACACTCGCATTCAAGCACAGTGTGTTTCATGTCCTCCCGATCCTGTCGGAGATACATATTGTGCTTGGGAATTTACAGTGGAAAAAAAATGAAGAGAAGAAATAATGAGTGACGGCATGGTATAATGTCATTGCGAGGAGCGAAGCGACGAAACAATCCCTATAGGGTAGCAGTCATTGCGAGTCTCCGATTCATCGGGGGCGAAGTCTGCAGGATGGCGCTTTGCGCTCACAATCCCCAACCACGAAGAACGGATTCAATACATTCTCTTAAATCACCCTTTCATACAGGGGATTGCTTTCCACGCTTAGGTCGTTGTTCATTGGCACTCTTGCAATGAAAAAACAATTACGCGGCGAAATCTTCAGATAAATCCCTCCAATAAGAATTCATCCCATTAATTAAATTAATTTTTTTCTGTCGCGAACCCGCCTTGATTTGTTTCTCCCTTGCTATGGCATTAACAGGGTGATATGGGTCTACTATGACAACTTACCCTCAGCGAATGGCAGGCAAGCCATAGCACTACTCAGATGCGTCTAGTGTTGAATAATTCTCGATTTTTTTGTATATAGAGAGGGTCTTGCCTCGATGAATAAGAAAAATCTCTGAAACACGGTTTTCTTAAGAATAAAAATTGATAGATTCTCTTCGGGAACTTCAAATTCAACAAATAAGTTTTATATTTGGTTTAAAGCATCAGAATAAGTATAACAAATTATATAACATGGAGTTAACAATGAAAGTTTTTCCTCTTGTACTTGTAGCCTCACTCTTCATAATTAGCGTTTTTTCCTATGCTCAGCCCAAAATTCAACTGAACGAGGGGTCAAACTTAGAGTTTGGAGATGTTGTCAGCGGTAACAAGATTTCTAAAGAAATCTCAATCAAAAACGGTGGGACGGATACCCTCCACATCAAAGATGTACGGGCACAGTGCGGCTGTACTGCTACCCTTTTAACGGAGAAAATTCTTGCCCCCAATCAGGCTGCCAATCTTTCGATTACGTTCAATTCCGCGGGATATAGACCGGGCAGGGCTACCAAGCATGTGTATATTGATTCGGACGACCCGGCAACTCCGACAATGACTATTGAGTTTTCCCCCAATGTCATTCAATACCTCGAAGCGACGCCTAACATGCTCTCGTTCAACAGCGCGAAAGTTGATACTGTCATCACAAAAAGCGTCATGGTAAAAAATACTTCTAAAGATACGATCAATATCGTAGCAGTTGACTCAAAATTTGAGTACCTGAAAGTCTCTTTATCAAAACAGCATTTGGTGCCGGGAGATTCCACTGAATTAACCGGAGTGCTTAATACTCCTAAAGCAGGTTCTTATCAATCAACCGTAACCTTATTGACTGATAATCCCAATCTGCCGAAATTTGAAATTAAATCATTCATGTGGGTAAACAGAAAGTAACGCGCTAATGAAACAACATTGTTACTATATATTATTTATTGTAATTGTTGCGACATCCTGGAGTGTTCCTACAACGCTCAGGTCTCAGCCAAAAGTGAGCGTAGTCGGTGGCACAAACTTTGACTTTGGAGAAGTATTCACGGGCTCTTCCGTGAAACGAACTCTTACAATAAAAAATGTCGGCACCGCGCCGTTAGAAATTGATGACGTGAGCACATCGTGCGGGTGTACTGCAACAATGCTTTCAAAAAGCACAATTCTGCCGAAAGATTCCGGCTCGCTTGAAATCAGTTTCGACTCGCGGAAGTTTTCAGGCAAGGTCGAAAAAGCAGTTACCTTTGAAACGAACGACACTACTCAAAAGAAAGTTCGTATAATCTTCACTGCCAATGTTTCACGCCTCATCGAATACGAGCCTGACCATCTGGTCTATAATGTCATCTCTCTTGATTCAGCAACTGTGAAAGAATTGACTATCTCTAATGTCGGGAGCGCCCCTTTAAAAATTAAATCAATTAAAGCTACACCCGATGATATGACATTTGAAATTTCTGAGAAAGAAATCCCGGCAGGTCAAAAATCCGTTATCACATGCACCCTGAAACCCAAGTCCGGAGGAATAAAAAAGGGGAATATCGTCATTACTACAGATAACAAAAAAATACCTGAGCTGTCTATCAGGTATTTTGCTCTGGCAAAAGAACAAAAACCCTAATTTTCCAGTAAATAAATAGTGCCATCTCTTATGCATCCTACCGATGCAGTGATTATAGATGCCGTTCGTACCCCTATTGGAAGGTACGGCGGCATCTTGCGCGATATACGCCCCGATGATTTGAGCGCGGTTGTTATGAAAGCAATTCTTTCGCGCAATCACCTTGACTCGAATCTGATTCAGGATGTTTTGTGGGGGTGCGCAAATCAGGCCGGTGAAGATAATAGAAATATCGGGCGAATGGCTCTTCTGGCAGCGGGGTTTCCATATTCTATACCCGGCACAACAATTAACCGGCTGTGTGGTTCCAGCATGGATGCTGTGCATCAAGCGGCAAGGGCTATCTGGTCAGGAGATTTAGAACTCGTGCTTGCCGGAGGCGTAGAAAGTATGAGCCGCGCGCCATATTCCGTTCCTAAAAATCAATCAGGCTCGTACGGTAATCTCACTGCGTATGATACAGCTCTTGGCTGGCGTTACCCGAATCCAAAATTAAGCGAGCGTTTCCCTCTTGAGCAGATGGGCGAAACAGCTGAGAACGTTGCAATGAAATATACAATTTCAAGAGAAGCGCAGGATGAGTTCGCCTTCAACAGTCATAAAAAAGCAATTCAGGCGCAGCTCAAAGGGAATTTTGAACACGAGATAATCCCTGTTGAGGTTCATACTAAAAAAAATGAAACTCACATTCTTAAAAAAGATGAGGGACCAAGAGTTGATACTTCACTCGAAAAACTTGCCAAACTCCACCCTGCGTTCAAAAAGAACGGAACAGTAACTGCCGGCAACTCTTCATCACTTAACGACGGAGCAGCTTGCCTTCTGATCATGAGCGATGTTAAAGCAAAGAAATTAGGACTCACACCATTAGCAAGAATCGTATCAACGGCAGTTGTTGGCGTTGATCCACGGTATATGGGTATCGGTCCGGTTCCTGCCGTTCAGCTTGCCCTAAAAAAAGCGGAAAAAAATATTCAAGATATAGACCTTATAGAGCTTAATGAAGCATTTGCTTCCCAATCTCTCGCTGTTATCCAGGACTTGAACATTGATACTAAAAAGCTTAATATCAATGGGGGCGCGATTGCGCTTGGGCATCCGCTCGGCTGCAGCGGGGCTCGCATCCTCACTACCTTGCTTCACTCAATGAAACAACACAACGCCAATTTAGGTTTAGCGACGATGTGCATTGGCGTTGGGCAGGGTATAGCAACAATTGTAGAAAGAGTTTAATAAGGAATATGTCCCCTCCTCTTCAAGTGTGTAATTGAACATCACCTTTGCCACATATCACTCCGTCATGCTTCTGAAAGGCGGACCAAAAACACAAATGCTCCAATCCAAATATGCGTTGGAAAAACTTGGAGTCAACGTTACGCTTTTTGATATGTGGCACGAGCTTGATAATAGCAAGGCCGACCTCGTTCATTTGTTTGGTGCAAACATTGGGACGTTTCATTTTGCCCGTGAGCTTCATCGCGCAAACATTCCTTTTGTTGTCAGCCCCATTTTCTATACAAGAAGAAGTCATACGCTCGTCAATCTCGTAACTGAGGCAGATAAAGTATTGAAAAATTTAGGAAGAGGCTTCTGGACGGATTACGGACTCATCCGTTCAATTTGCGAATGGGCAAAAATAGTCTTGCCCAATACTACCGATGAAGCGTTGTTAGTTGAAAAAGGATTCGGCATCTCTAAGGAAAAAATCTGCGTTGTTCCTAATGGCGTGGAAGAACGATTTTATCATGCCAACCCCGCCCCATTTCAGGAAAAATATGGCATAAAAGATTTTATTCTTAACGTCGGACATATCGGACCGGAACGCAAAAATGTTTTCAGGCTTATTCAAGCATTAAAAACAATCAACCACCCAGCCGTCATCATAGGCAGAATTGAGGATAGTGATGAGGCGCGGCGTTGCTTATCCGAAGCAAAACAAAATCCAAGAATTACCATCATTGATTATTTACCTAACGATACCGACCTGCTTGCCTCCGCGTATGCTGCCTGCGACACATTCGTATTACCGGGACAGTTTGAAACTCCCGGCATCGCCGCTCTTGAAGCCGCGCTTGCAGGCGCGAAAATTGTCATTACCAAACATGGGGGAACGAAAGACTACTTTGGAAACCTTGCTGAGTATGTAGAGCCGGAGTCAGTTACAGATATAGATAGAGGCATAACCGCTGCCCTTCACAAACC
>SCUC01000491.1 GCA_004322375.1 Bacteroidota bacterium | reverse complement strand
TGCCGTTTATTGGATTTCCGATAAAGTCATTTCGGGTTGACACCCACTATTTACCTTTTTTACATTTTCCTTTTTACTTGAGTTCTTGTCTCTCACCCCCATTTTTCCTATATTTCTATTTCATTGTAGGTCGAGCAGGTTGCTCGACCTATGCAGTTTTTTAAACTTTCATCATCATTAAACGGCAGCACATTGATTAACTTTACAAAACGTACTCACACCTGCGGAGAATTGCGTGGGAGCGATATTGGCAAAACAATTACACTCACAGGCTGGGTTGATACGCGAAGAGACCTCGGAGGGGTTATTTTCGTTGATTTACGCGACCGTTATGGCAAAACTCAGGTGGTCTTTAACCCTCAAACCAATCAGGTGGTACATGATGTAGCCGGGTCACTTCGAAGCGAGTTTGTTATTTCCGTTACAGGCAAAGTGGAAAAACGGCCAGATGGAACAGAAAATCCTTCGCTTGCAACAGGAGAGATTGACATTTTAGCGGATAAATTGGAAATCCTAAATAAAGCAGATACGCCGCCATTTCCGATTGAGGATGAAATACAGGCAAACGAAGAAGTACGTCTCAAGTATCGTTATCTCGATTTACGTCGCCCGGTAATGCAGAGAAATATGCTTATCCGGCATAAACTATATCAAATCACACGGAATTACTTCGATTCAATAAATTTTATTGAAGTAGAGACTCCAATTTTGATGAAAAGCACGCCGGAGGGAGCAAGGGATTATTTAGTTCCAAGCCGGGTACATCATGGTAAATTTTATGCGCTCCCGCAATCTCCTCAAACATACAAGCAAATTCTTATGGTCGCCGGGATGGACAGGTATTTCCAGATTGTGAAATGCTTCCGCGACGAAGACCTGCGCGCCGACCGCCAACCGGAGTTCACTCAGATAGATATTGAAATGTCTTTTGTGGATGAGGAGGATATTTATACGATGGCTGAAGGATTAGTCCACCGCCTCTTCAAGGAGATAAAGAATATCGAGATTCAACTTCCATTAACACGCCTTTCATACAAACAGGCTATGGAGTTATATGGTTCAGATAAACCTGATACTCGATTTGGTTTATCGTTCACGAACATCAATGAAGTCGTTGGAAATTCCGAGTTCAAGGTCTTCGCAGATACTGTGAAAAAGGGTGGAGTGGTTGCAGGATTTACCGCCCCGGGCTGCGCGAACTATACACGCAACCAGCTTGATGTGCTAACTGATTTTGTTAAAAATCTCGGTGCAGGCGGCTTGGTCTGGATGCGTGTAACAGAAAATGGCATCGAAACGCCGAGTGAAAAGTTTTTAGGAAAAGAGAAAGTAGCCGCAATTGGTCAAGCTCTACAAGCCGCAGTCGGCGATATGATTTTTCTCATTTCAGATACGTGGGCTAAAGCATATACAATTTTGGGAGCATTACGGCTTGAAATGGCTCGCCGTCTTAATCTTATTGATGAAACCAAAAATCATCTGCTCTGGGTGACAGATTTCCCGATGTTTGAATATGATGAAACGGAGAAGCGGCATGTTGCCGTTCACCATCCGTTTACTTCATCAAAAATTGAGGATGCAGCGTTGTTAGATACTGAACCGCTCAAAGCCCGAGCCCGTGCGTATGACCTGGTACTAAACGGCAACGAAATCGCCGGCGGTAGCATCCGAATTTATGACAGAACAATGCAAAGTAAAGTATTTAACCTTCTCGGAATAAGTCAGGAGGAAGCGCAGAAAAAATTTGGCTTTATGCTCGATGCGTTTCGTTACGGCGCGCCGCCTCATGGCGGAATAGCCTTCGGCGTTGACCGTATTTGCATGTTGTTGAGCGGTGAAAAGTCAATTCGAGATGTCATTGCGTTCCCAAAAACAGCCAGCGGCATGTCGCTTATGGATGATGCTCCCTCAGAAGTTGATGCAATGCAATTGAAAGAACTGCATGTACGAATTGTATGAAAAAGGCACAAATGTTTTTACTTTAAAGAATAAATTGATAACTTCATTAGTAGCATATCAATATTGTCATTAAATAACGAAGGAAAATAACATGGTCGGCATAGTCGGTTATGGCGCATATCTTCCCCGGTATCGCATAAAAGCAGAAACCATAGCTCGTCAATGGGGCGCAGATCCTGAAACAATCCAGCGTGGCTTACAATTAGTTGAAAAAACAGTCCCCGGACAGGATGAGGACACAATCACAATCTCAGTTGCAGCAGCGCGAAATGCGCTGAAGCGAGCGCAAATTAATCCTCAGGAAATTGGGGCTGTGTATATTGGCTCAGAATCGCATCCGTATGCAGTCAAGCCGAGCGGTACGATTCTTATTGATGCCCTGGGAATCGGTCCACATGTTCACGTTGCAAGCTATGAATTTGCCTGCAAAGCAGGTAGCGAAGCGATGTATGTAGCATACAGTCATGTGAAATCGGGTGAGATGAAATATGCAATGGGCATTGGCGCAGACACTTCGCAAGGCGCTCCCGGTGACGCTTTAGAATATTCTGCATCGGCTGGTGGGGCGGCTTTTATCATGGGTACAGAACGGGTCGTTGCGGAAATACTTTTCACTCACTCATATACATCGGATACACCGGATTTCTGGCGAAGAGAAGGAGAATCGTATCCTCGCCACGGAGGAAGATTTACTGGCGACCCTGCCTATTTCAAGCATATCATGGGTGCGGCAACTGCGTTGTTAGAAAAATCAAAGATGAAGCCGGAAGATTTCACTCATGCAGTCTTCCACATGCCAAATGGTAAGTTCCCACAAGAAGTTGGAAAACGCCTGGGGTTTTCGAAGAAGCAACTGGAAGTGGGTTGGATTGTTCCATGGATGGGCAATACCTACTCAGGCTCTTCACCAACCGGACTTGCTGCGATACTGGATATTGCGAAGCCGGGAGATATGATTTTCATGGTTTCGTTCGGTTCCGGCGCCGGAAGCGATGGATTTATTTATCGTGTGACAGAAGAATTGCCCAAAATTCAAGATAGGGCTGATACGTTACGTGAGATGTTAGACAAAAATAAGATCCATCTGAACTATGGAGAGTATGCAAAGTTCCGACATAAAATTAAATTAAATGAATAAGGAGACGTACCCATGAGAGACGTTGTTGTTATAGGCGCGGGCATGACAAAGTTCGGTGAACTCTGGAACAAATCTATTAAAGATATATTTGTAGAAGCTTCGCTCAAAGCTATAGAAAACGCCGGTGTTGACCATATAGATTCGATGTATGTTGGTGCGATGTCGTCGGGAATTTTTGTCGGGCAGGAACACCTTGGCGCTGTTAT
>SCUC01000490.1 GCA_004322375.1 Bacteroidota bacterium | reverse complement strand
AAAACGGTATTGAACCCCACCTCGACCATGCCGTGAAGAAGCTCCTCATCGTCGGCAAGGTTGAGCGAAGCTTCTGTTGAAAGCGAGAAGACATGCTTCCGTTTTTTCATCCACTGACCGAGAGCCGGAAGAATTTCTTTCTTGACCTTCCCCTTATTCCCGATAAAGTTATCGTCAACAAGAAAGACATGACCGCGCCAGCCCGCCGTGTAAAGGCTTTCTAATTCTCCCACAAGCTGGTCAGCGGTTTTCGTTCGTGGCTTGCGCCCGTAAAGAACGGTGATGTCGCAAAACTCGCAATCATACGGGCAGCCGCGAGAGTACTGGATGTTCATCGTCGCGTACTGCTTGAAGTCTATCAATTCCCAAAGAGGAACGGGAGTCGTTGTAATGTCCGCCCATTCATTTGACGAGTAGATATGCTTTGCCTCTCCCCTGCTGAGATCGTTGAGAAAAAGTGGAAGTGTAATTTCCGCTTCATTCAGAACAAGGTAATCCACCTCATCAAATTCATCATACCGTGCGGTGAAGAGAGGACCGCCCGCAACAATTTTTTTTCCAAACGCTTTGCACCGGCTGATAATCTTCCTCGCCGATTCAGCCTGGATGGACATACCGCTGAGGAACACATAATCTGCCCACTGAATATCTTTATCATGAAGTTCTTCAACGTTCAAATCAATGAAGAGTTTCTCCCATTGGCGAGGAACCATCGCGGCAACGGTAAGTAAACCGAGCGGCGGGTTGCCTGCTTTTTTAGAGATGAATTTTAAGGCATGCTTGAAGCTCCAGAATGTATCCGGATACTGGGGGTAAACAAAGAGAATGTTCATATCGTCTCACATTATGTTGATAAAGTATTGTACCTGCGCCCGGAAATACTATGTAGCATCTCTACTCTATGAGCCGTAGGCGGATCATTGACCAATATGCTATCAGACTTACCGAATTTTGAATGACATTATTTTCGTCCGATTACGAATCGGACTCTACAATAATACAAATTATAGGAGGGCGAACAGTAAGAACACACATTTTCCATCAAGGAAATGTCAGAGGGGCAGGTGTTGACGATGCGAGACTGGTTTATGATTGTATAATGTAAATAACATTTTATTAGGATGCAACTAAATAATCAGGAAAAACCGATGTTTTTATTTGAGATCAGGACATATTTTCGTTATGTAACGATAGGGTATTATATCAGCTATAAAAAAGATGTAGGGGAGCAGAGGTGGGGAAAAGAATATATTTTTTGTCAATCTAGCCATTATTCGATATTTTTGTACGTATTGAATCCGAAAAAGCAACAAACAATTTTTAGCTTGAAAAGAAATGCCGATGAATCGTTCAACTATACAACCCGGAATGAAAGTCTCTATCGTTTTAAAAAAGGATCAACGGACAGGAGCAGAAACAGAAGGAATTGTGCAAACCATATTGACGAAATCATCCTCCCATCCTCACGGCATCAAAGTACGATTGGAGAGTGGAGAGGTTGGGAGAGTGAAACGGATTTTGGAGGAGTGAGAAGGAAATACAAATTTAAACAGACTGCATTTAGCTTTTATCCTACATAGAGTGAGTTGTAACAATGAAATTATTCTTAAGGGTGGTTTTCGACTGTCATTCTGAGGTCAAGCAATGGCAAACCATTATTATTCACGTGATGACAACCTATGTGCAGGCGATTACTTTGCCTCTACCCATCCCGCCAACTTTTATCGGGTTTTCGGGAATCCGTTTTGCCCTTCCCTACTGCGTAGGGAAGGGATGGGGATGGGTAAAGTAATGAAAACACCAATTTCAGTTTTTTATTCAAGCAGAAAGATACATGTCGTTAACAGCAAAGCGAAGCCGCTACTGGTGGACGCACCCTCAAGATAGTACAATTTTGAAGGTTAGGAGATTCTTCTCTACGAGCGATAGGCACTCCACTTCGCTACGTTCAGAAGACACTGTGAACACTTTTCGGACAGTTTCGTAGGTCTGGAATCCCCACCTCGAGATTCAAAATTCCTCCACGAGTTGTAAGCCGATAAAAGCGTTTGGTCAATTACTCGTAGCGGAATGATATCGAAGAAGGCTTTCGGCTGGCTTCTAGAAATTGCAACCTGTCATGCTGAACGCAGTGAAGCATCTCCCAATCTTAACGTTAGTACAAATTTTCAG
>SCUC01000489.1 GCA_004322375.1 Bacteroidota bacterium | reverse complement strand
TCTCTTGATGTGATGCATCAAGAGATTGTGAGCGGCTTTGTTCAAATTCCATGGAAAATCAACATCGTTGACTCTTCTCAGTTGACGGGAAACGAATACAGAATCATTTTCGATGATAGTAGTTCTTCAAAGCAGCGATATGCAAAATATATAACTGTCATTGACGCAACGTTGAGCTATGAAGTAATGAGCAAGCAACCAATTCAACCATTTAGCGAATCTCCTCTTTTCGATGGGTTTTCTTTCTACCAAGAAGATATTGCCACAACCATGGATTCAAACAAAACACATTGGTCAAACTCCGTTCCCCAATTGCAAGACTACTTATTCCGACCTTTTGTTTGGTCAACCAGCGGTCCCGGAACAGCATATAACGGTTTTGCGATGCCCAACGATTACTCAATAATTTTCTATCCCGACATTGTTGATACTTCTCTCGCAGATACATTATATCCCAACACGCCATCTAATCGTCTTCCGGCGACGCCCGTGTCGTTCCATGTAAAAAATCTTTCAACCAATCAGTTTGTGGATTTCTGTTATCGAAAAAATTCGTTTTCTTCAAGCACAAACTATGTAATTTATTTTAAGGAACAATTATTTTCTAAATTAACCAGAACCTGGTCAGTTACCCTCTTTTTCAATGGTGCAAATGCACCTCTGCCAACTGCCGATACCCTCTACCTCTACACAAAAAAGGGCTTCTCCATGTTCGACACAATTCGCGTTTTTGGCGTTACAACAGGTATCGGTGATAATCCCCAATTACCCAATGGTTACAGCCTTGAGCAAAACTACCCCAATCCCTTCAACCCCTCGACAGTTATCCGGTATTCGTTGCCCGTTGCCAATCACGTCCTGTTAAAAATCTATGATATACTTGGAAGGGAAATTGCAACTCTTGTTAACGAAACCAAGCCCGCCGGTAGTTACAACGTAACGTGGGATGCTTCAGGTTTGCCGTCGGGAATATATTTTTATAGAATGCAGGCAGGTTCATTCATCCAAAACAAAAAATTACTTCTCATTAAGTAGTATGTGGTTGTCCAAAAAGAAACCAATCGCTCCACACGGCGTCCGCGCCGTGTGGAAATCCGTTCGTATTTATGATCCTGCAGCGATGCAGAACCGAGCGGGGGGACTTTTTTGGACAGCCTCATACTAACGAAAATATAAACCAAAAAGACAAGCTCTCATGATGATGCGAACGCTCATTAATCCGCTACTCCAATCTTTAACATCCGGCATCTTACTTCCCGGATCACTCCAACGCGCTAAGAGGCAGCGTACAAAGATGAGAACCGTAGGTTAGTTCAAATGCGGTGTAATCTTCTCCAACAGCTTATGCTTTGGCACTGCACCCACAATCTGCTCGACAACGCTTCCGCCTTTAAAAACTAACAACGTCGGTATGCTGCGTATGCCAAATTGCATAGCAGTTCGCGGGTTCGCGTCAACATCGAGCTTGCCGACTTTCAGCTTGCCGTCGTACTCTTTCGCGATTTCCTCAACAACTGGCGCGATTGCCTTGCATGGACCGCACCATATCGCCCAAAAATCAATCAGCACCGGCTTCTCGGATTTTACAACTTCTGCTTCAAAATTTGTGTCGTTTATCTCTATAGGTTTCATGACGTACTTTTTATAATTGTATCTATTGTTAATGATAATGAACCGATATTAGGGTTAATCAAAAAAGGAGTGAAAATCCTAAACTCTAAATCGGAATTTCTAATTTCCCGGAATCAGAAAAATAACATTTTCTAATTCAATAACATAATATTTTCAGGACTAAGCAATCCCTCAAGCGCGGTAAAAAACTCATCGCTTGGCTCAACAGCCACGCGTTTTGAAACTAGCTGCACGGGTTTGCTTCCCTTGTTGTCATAGATTTGGAAAAAACAGGTGCATTTTCCCTTGTATCGCGCGGTAACGGCTTTCAATTGTTGTACTTTTTCCTCTGTGCAGCTATCCGCATCGAGCGTGAGAAGAACACGCTTCGTAAACTGTTGCCTCACTCGTTCGATTGGATGGACTTCGTTCACGATAACCTTAATGGTTTCGCCTCCGTCATCGGCTTTACCGGTAAGCATCACGATGGCATCCTCTCGAATATGGTCTTGATGTTCTTTATAAATCGAACCGAAAAAGATACATTCCGCTTTCCCGGAAAAATCCTCAATCGCTCCAAATGCCATCATATTCCCCTTTTTATCCACCTTCTTTTTAATGTTGGAAAGAATGCCGCATACCCGCACCAAGGAACCGGCTTTAACGTTAGCGCTGTTTCCAATCGCCACAGTTGCAAATGCTTTAATTTCTCTCGAATATTTTAAGAGAGGATGACCGGAGATATAAAATCCAAGCACGCTCTTTTCTTTTGCCAATTTTTCCTGTTCACCCCAGGGAGGGACATCGTTCATAGCAGGAAACTGCTCAATCTGTGTTGATTTTACTCCTGCCTCAAAGAGTGAATCTTGCCCTTTCGATTTATGCCCGTGGCTTTGTTGACCGAATTGTATCGCCCGTTCCACCGTTTGAAACAATTGTCCCCTATGACCTCCTAACGAATCACACGCTCCCGCTACAACTAAGGATTCTATCGTTTTCTTGTTGACAATCCTCAAATCAACCCGCCTGCAAAAATCGAATAAATTCTTAAATTTACCAATTTGCTCCCGTGTCGAAATTATGCTCCGCACGGCATTTGCTCCAACATTTTTTATTGCATTCATCCCAAATCGGATACCGTTTGGCACAACGACAAACTCAACAAAGCTTTCGTTCACATCAGGCGGGAAAACCATTATACCGAGTTTCTTTGCCTCCTCTATCAGTTTCACGACATTATCCGTATTTCCAATATCTGCCGACATACAGGCAGCAAGAAATTCAGCAGGATAATGAGCTTTTAAATACGCTGTTTGGTAAGCTACTATCGAATATGCAACACTATGAGATTTATTAAAGCCATAAGAAGCGAATTTTTTAATTAACTCGAATATTTCTCCACCCAAGGTCTCACTTAACCCCTGTTTGATAGAGCCCTCAATGAATTCCTTCTTCATCCTCGCCATGAGCTCTTCATCTTTTTTACCCATAGCGCGGCGCAATAAATCAGCCTGTGCAAGCGTTAGACCGGCAACCTCGCTTGCAATTCTAATTACCTGTTCCTGGTAAACTATTACGCCGTATGTCTCTTTTAGAATTGGTTCAAGTTTCGGATGAAGATAGGTTACTCGCTGTCTTCCATGTTTTCTCTCGATAAAATCGCCTATCATCTCCATCGGACCCGGGCGATACAGGGCATTCATTGCCACAAGATCCGAAAT
>SCUC01000488.1 GCA_004322375.1 Bacteroidota bacterium | reverse complement strand
CTGATGGTATTGCTATCAATCACGAATCGTTCAAATCATTAGACTATGCCGAACTAACCTCTACAACCAGAGTTGTGTTACAGCACAGTCTCCTCGCAGCCGGCGCCTGGTATAAGTTCTTCATCAATGAGGATGGAATGTACAAGATAACCGGCTCGTCGCTTCTTTCCGCCGGGCTTCCCGCTTCGACTAATCCTATGAGCATCAAGCTCTATAATAATGGAGGAATAGAATTACCCGAGACGGTAACCGCACCATATCTCGATGATTTGCATGAAGTGAGAATTTACACGTTCGATGGAGGAACAAGCAACCAGCTTGACGCAGGGGATTACATCATTTTTTATGGAAAAGGAGTACGGGGATGGACGTACGCCCCGGCGTCAAAATCGTTTTCGCATTACATCAATCATTTTACGGAATCGAATGTCTATTGGCTAACATTCGATGGCGCACTTTCTCAACAAATGTCGCCGTTAGCTTTTGAGAGCCAGCCTGCAACATATCAACCGGCAACAGTTGGAGGAAAGCTCTACCGTGAAGATGAAAAAATCAATGTTGTAAACTCCGGTCTTGAATGGTTGGGACAGCAATTCAATACCGGGGAAGGGTTTACCTACGTGCATCCTCTCCCCGGACTTGACGCGTCGCAGCCAATCGGATATAAATTTATTGTGGGGGCGCAAGCAAAGTCCACATCAACGTTCAGGCTGTATGAACATTCCAGCTTGATTTTCACAACCGGAGTAATCGGGGCAACGGATATTGCACGTTATGGCTTGTATTTTGTCGGTACGAGCCCTCGCGTCAGTTCCGTTTCCATTCCCCCGAATTTTTCAGATGGGCAAAGCCAGCTTCGGTTTGTTTTCAGCTCAAATGATCCTAATGGGTATGGTTATTTAAACTGGTATGAGCTGTTTTACAAGCAATTTCCCCGCGCACAGGGCAACGTATTTACATTTCATGCCCACGATACTTCTGCAATCACGGAGTATCGCGTACCGGGCTTTTCAACGAATGAGGTATTCGTGTTTGATGTTTCACAATACGATAGCGTTCTCATTAACACGCAGCCAACGTTGTCGGTTGATACGTGCAGCATTACGCTCCAGCTGACGGCAGGCAAGGCAAGGGAATTATATCTTACGGGAACAAACAGCTTTCGCACGGTCGAACAATTCACTCCGGTTGCAAATCAGGATTTACATGGAGATACAACAACGGCGGAAGAAATCATCATCACCTCTGGCGGGCTTATGCCGGCGGCTTTGCGATTAAAAGCACACCGTGAACGACCGGGCGATGATTATACCGGCACACGCGTCGTTGATATCGAGACAATCTACAACGAATTTGGGGGCGGCTTGCCAAACCCCCGCGCTGTGAGAAATTACTTGAAATATAGCTATACCAACAGAACCGCTCCCCCGAAATATCTTTTAATGTTTGGCGATGGCGATTTTGACTATCGCGGTATTCTTTCCCAGCGGAACAATAAAATTCCCGTCTGGGAGACAGGGATTGAATTCGACCCTATCCATTCGTATGCAACCGATGATGATTTCGTCATTTTCAATACATCGTACCGCGTTGCTATGGGTGTCGGCAGAATTCCCGCTCAAACTCTTGCAGAAGCAAACACTGCGGTGGATAAAATCATCGAATATGAATTATACTCTGTTCACGATCCGTGGAAGCTTCTCGTCACTCTGGTCGCAGATGATGGACTTGCCGGAGCCGATAATGACAGAATCCGACATGCTACCGATGCTGAAATAGTTGCATCGCACGTTCCCCAGTTGTTTGAAACAAAGAAAATATTTCTACACGAGTATCCGGCAGTCTTCTCTGCCAACGGCAGAAGAAAACCATCTGTGAATGAAGCAATCAGGAATCAAATTAATTTGGGAACGGCAGTGTTGAATTATTCCGGTCACGGCAATCCGCGATTGTGGGCGCATGAACAGGTGTTTGTCCGTGAAACGGATTTTTCTCTGCTCTCCAATAAAGGAAAGTATTTCTTCCTTGTGGCGGCAACATGCAACTATTCAGCGATGGATATGCTCAACGAACAAAGTAGCGGTGAATTGCTGATGATGCTGCCCAATGCGGGCGCTATCGCGACCTATAGCGCTACACGCCCCGTGTATTCAATACCGAATCGAGATTTGAATGAAGAATTATACGATAATCTCTTTGCAAAAAATTCTTCCGGACAAATTATTCCGCGAAAGCTCGGCGAGATAATCTATAAAACGAGGCAAAAAAAAGTTTTAAGTGATAATGATCGAAAATATGTCTTGCTCGGAGACCCGGCAATCCGTATAACAATCCCCAGGCTGTACGGCACGATTGATAGCATCAATAGCTTACCGATGACCCAGACTGCACAGCTGCAAGCATTGAGCAACTCGGAAGTTGTCGGTAGCATTCGCGATTCGAGCGCGATACTCCTGCCTGAGTACGCCGGCACGGCACAACTTATCGTGTATGATGCTGACCGAACCGTGCAGGTTACGACCGAGGCAGAAGGTTCATTTTCCTACAGAGTATCCGGCAATGTTATTTTCCGGGGCGCCGCGCAAGTAGAGAGCGGCAAGGTAACAACGCGATTTATTGTTCCGAAAGATATTTCATATACAAACGATTCCGGGAGAATTACGATGTACTTTTCCAACGGAACGACGGACGGCGCCGGGTACACAACCAATATCATCATCGGCGGAACGGATTCAACGGCAGAAAACGATACCGAAGGACCTGCCATCCGATTATATCTCGACCATCGAACATTCCGGAGTGGCGATGTTGCAACCGCGTCTCCACTGCTCATAGCCGACCTTGAGGATGAGCACGGGATTAACACGTCCGGCGCAGGCGTTGGACATCGCATTGAAGCGTGGTTAGACAATAGCTCGCAAAGCAATGACCTCACGCCGTATTACAAAAGCAACCTCAATACCTATCAACAAGGCACAGTCGAATATACTTTTACGGGGCTCACGCCGGGGAATCATAAGCTGCGGATGCGAGCATGGGATACCTATAATAACTCGTCGCAATCGGAAATAGTATTTGACGTGGTTAGTGCAGTCGGGTTGCAACTGACGAGTGTGTTTAATTATCCGAACCCATTTGCATCGTCAACGATATTCAGCATCGAGCATAACCAGATAGGAAGCGTTGACGCGGAAATAAAAGTTTATACAGTAGCAGGGCGATTGATTCAAACTCTCGAATCGCGGAATGCCAATACTCAAATTATTAATATCTCCTGGGACGGTCGGGATCGCGACGGAGACGAAATCGCCAATGGAATTTATTTGTACAAAGCCGTTGTTAAAACCTCGGACAGAAGGTTAACCGGCGAGGCATTCGGCAAGTTAAGTGTGTTAAAATAACTTATGAAGGACTTGGAAAACCTCCCCATTGTCATGTTGAGTGTAGCGAAACATCTCCAAACAAGAAAATTACGAGATTCTTCACTCCACTTCGTTCCGTTCAGACTGACAAGACAGGTTTTTCGGTCATCAAAAAGTATAAAATAACCTGTGAGAATGAAAGTTGTTTATCAGGCAGAAAGACAATACATTATCATGGGTGAATGTTCAATTATGTTTAATTCATCTTGTTTTCAGCATTTTTTAAGGAAGATTGATATGATGTTCTCCATGAATCGAAGATATATGGCTTTCGGATTTCTTGGATTGATGGCTTTGGCGTTCTTAGCCCCAACCATAGTACAGGCGCAGGCTGGCGGGTCAGCGGTTCCATTTTTACTTATTGCTCCCAATGCCCGGGCAGACGGTATGGGCGAAGCCGGAGCAGGGATTGCGGATGATGCTTCGGCAGTCCACTGGAATCCTGCAGGTTTAGCGTTCCAACGCGGCAGAGAAGCAAGCTTAACCCACTCGAACTGGCTGCCTCAATTCCAGCAAGCGGATTTATTCTATGAATACGCTGCAGGAAAAATGTATTTAGAAGAAGTTGCAGGAACAGTTTCCGGTAGCATCACCTACTTAAACTTAGGCGAGTTTAACGAAACGAAGGATGACCCGACTGTTCTCAGAACATTCAAAGCTTATGAAATTGCAGTAACCGGCGGCTATGCCACGCAGTTGTTCAGCGACTTTGGCGTAGGCTTAAATCTTCGATATATCCGCAGTTCACTCGCTCCGTTTGACGTGCAGGGACAGGGACGTGAAGGCGTTGCCAACACATTCAGCTTCGACGTAGGGTTTATGTGGAGACCACAAGAATTAATGCTTCCTTTTATCGGCAACTTTGAAGATAGATTTCGGGTCGGGTTGAACTTCTCAAACTTAGGACCTAAAGTGACCTATATAGACGCGGCGCAGGCTGATCCTCTTCCTACAAATTTACGGTTAGGATTAGGGATTCAACTTTTAAAGAGCGAGTACAATAATTTCACCGTCGCTGTGGATTTCAACCGACTGCTCATTCGCAGGTACCCGGAAGTGAAAGAAATCAGCGACCTTGATGGAGACGGCGAGCCTGATACGACAAAAATCAGCGATCCCTACGTAGACGATTTGCCGAAATCACTTATCACAACGTGGGATCAAAATGTGTGGAGAAATTTCACGGTCGCAGGCGGGTTTGAATACTGGTACGGAAGCCCACGACTCATCGCGTTGCGCTGGGGATATTTTTACGAGCATCCCGAAAACGGCAACAGAAAATTTATGACCTTCGGAGCGGGAATACGGTACAGCATCTTCGGATTTGATTTCAGCTACCTCTCTGCTATCGAGGAAAACCACCCGTTAGGAGAAACGCTTCGCTTTACCTTGCTGGTGGGCGAGGAAGAGTAAGTCTGTTTTAATATCGTTTTAACTTCATTCTGAGAAGCCCCATAAGATAATTGTCATACCTGCGAAGGTCGCCTTTGGCGAACCTCGTCAACGACGGGCAGGTATCCAATCAGCACCTGTAGAAACCGAGCTAATGATTGGATTCTCTACGAGTCGTTGACCCGCTTTCGCGGGAATGACATAACGTTACTTTTTGCAAACTCGAAGGATGAAACCTCCTGATGGTTTTGAGATATTCTTATTACACAACCATGTTTATTCCAGGAGATTGTGGCACATCAGACGAAATGAAGAAATAGTTTTCCCCTTTACTCTTCGCTTAGTCAAATGATTCAAATATTCGTTGGGGAACCATAACCATTCTTTTACATACTTCAATTTCAATTCCGTGATACTGAACAAACGTACAACGCTGTTTCTCTGGTTCGTTGCCGTAACAACCGGCATTTGCCAGATACAACCACGCGCGACATTCAATCATTCTATCAAGCTCCGTTCTGAAGATACTCCCCGCAGGCAGACTGCAACATCCGTAATCCCTGATACTCTTCGAGTGCTGTGCGCGATGGTTGAGTTTCAACCGGATGATGACAGCCGCACCTCCGGCAACGGTAGCTTTGACCGTTCTGATTCTGTACAAAAAATTATTGACCCTCCACCCCATAACAAAGCATATTTCGAGCAGCACGTTACCTTTGCCCGGAATTATTTCCGCAAAGTCTCCGACGAAAAGTTTACCGTTATCGGAGATGTGCTGGATAGCGTGTATATGTTGCCAAACAAGATGCAATATTACAGCCCGCCGCGCAACAGCACAGGCAATACAGCGCTCGGCTGGTTAGTTCACGATACATGGCGCGCCGTTGATTCCGTAACGCCCGGAATTCCCTTTTCCAACTATGATGCGTTTATCATTTTCCACGCAGGCGTGGGCAGAGACGTCGCTTCCGATATTCAGGAATTAGACCCGACCCCATTCGATATCCCTTCGATTTACTTTGGATTGGCCTCGCTGCAATCTATATTCGGCGCTTCGTATCAAGGAGTACCCGTTGCCGATAGCACAATGTTCATCAACAACTCGATGATCTTACCTGAAACGGAAAGCAGGAAATATTCTTCGATTGCCGGAACGTTTTTATTGCAGCTTGGCATCAACGGACTTCTCGTTGCCAGCATAGGAAGTCATCTCGGTCTGCTTGATTTATTTGATACCAAAACGGGACGCACCGGCATCGGGCGTTTCGGCTTGATGGACGGACAATCAATTTTTAGCTGGAACGGCGTATTCCCTCCTGAGCCCTCTGCGTGGGAGAAACAATTTTTGGGATGGGTAGAACCGATTACCATCTCGTCGGGCGATGAGATATATCCCCTCCCTGCCGTGAGCAAAAACAATTCGAGCGATACAATCTACAAGGTTCTTATTAGCGCAAGAGAATATTTTCTTATCGAAAACAGGAACCGCGACGCGAACCGGGATAGCGCGATTATTACCACGATTTTCTATGGCGATACGCTTCGCAAAGCATGGCGCCACGACACCAGCAATTTCAACGCATACGATATTGATTCGATTTACGGAAACGTGATTGACGTGGACGAGTTCGATTGGAGCCTGCCGGGCGGCGTCAACTCCCGCACGAACGAATGGTTCGATGGCGGAACGCTTGTGTGGCATATTGATGAAGATGTGATTAACGCGAATCTTTCAACAAACTCAGTTAATGCTGATCCCGACCATCGCGGCGTTGACCTTGAAGAAGCCGATGGCTCGCAGGATATAGGACAATCATACGAGTTTCTTGAACCCGGTTCGGGCAGCGAAGACGGCACGGCGTTAGATTTTTGGTACGAGGGAAATTCCGCTCCCGTTCGTTTCAAGAAAAACCGCTTTACCCCGACAACGTTTCCCAATAGCAATAGCTACAGCGGCGCGAACAGTCACATTTACCTGAAAGATTTTTCGACCCGGTCTCCGCGAATGACAGTGAAGATACAGATTGGAGATGATGATGTTAAAGTCACATACGGATTTCCAAAATACGTTGGACCAATACAAGCATCTTCTTCAATCCACATTTATGGTATTCCAAATAGTGCAGGAGTTGTAACATCGACAGAAAACGGTATTTTTGCTTGGGATATATCTAAAAATGCGCCTGCCTTTCCGTCGGGAAATACGAATGGTATTATAGCAAATAGAACGTTACAATGTTCGGACGGATATTTTGGAACGTTAGCAGTGAAGGATTTTAATAACGACGGAATACCTGAACTTGTGCAAAGCGAAAACGGATGCCACTTACCATTTAACCAGATTGGCAGCCTTGTTTCTTTCTGGTCATTGAAAGACACAAATACGGATGGACAAGCCGATAAATTTAAGGAATTGCTCTTAGATTATAATAGCACTGTAACATCTCCCGTCGTAACCGATTCTTTTTTTGCGTTTGGTCTTTCTGACGGCTTAGTTTCCTTCAATAAGCTGGATGGAAGTCATTCCGAAGTATCGTTTACATCCACCGCAAGCGAACGGATTGTCGGATTAAGCGCATGGGAAGTTGATAAATTTATCGTTACCCTTTCAAATGGCACTGTCTATGTAACACGACCTTATTGGTTCCTGTCAGAAAAGAAAATTTCTGATAGTCTTTCTGCTCCTGCAATTGCAGGCACTATATCATCTACTATCGGTAAATGTATTGTTGTTGCAACACCAGATGGCGATGTCTATCTCTTAAAAAATAATTTATCTCCCCTTTCCGGGTTTCCATTTTCAACACATAGCGAGATTGCTAACGCGCCTGCTCTTGCGGATATTGACAACGATGGACAACGCGACATTGTTGTATTTAGTGGAAACAAGATATGGGCTATCAATGCGGCGGGAGCGGTATTAGATAATTTCCCTATTACCATATCCACGGTAAACACCATTTTAACCTCCCCTGTCATTGCCGATATTGATGTTAGCGGCACTGCCGATATCGTTGCTGTAACACAAGAAGGACTTGTAGTAGCATATGATAAAACAGGAAAACTATTAAGCGGATTTCCTTTACAATCCGGAAAAAATTCAGGAACAACACCCGTTATTTTTACAAATCCTGGACTACATGAATATAGCTGTTGCCTAGATATTGGACTTGTTGTAATTTCAGATGATGGTTATATGTATAGTTGGACTACAGGTTATACCTCAGAATATCCCCTACCCACAACAATATTTGCAGGCTTTCCCTGGCCCCAATACATGCACGATGCCCAGAACACGGGCTTGGTGGAAGACCCGCTCACTCTTACCCCGCGCAGCAACGAGTTTCTTCCGGCTGCGCTCGCGTACAATTGGCCCAACCCTGTCGGCGTGAACGAAGGATACAAAACTCATATCCGGTATTTCGTGAGGGAGAATGCCGCCGTAGAGATAAAGATACTTGATTTAGCAGGCGATTTAGTTGCTACCATGCAAGGTCCCGGCGTTGGCGGGCTGGATAATGAAATCGAATGGGATGTATCGTCCATAGAGAGCGGGATATATTTTGCTCACATCGAGGCGAAGGGCGCAACAACCGGCGGAACGGCAATCATCAAAATTGCTGTCGTGAAGTGAGATGAGCGCGTGCGATTTGTTTTGCTGTGCATCGTATCCTTCACGATTCTCTCATGCAGGGAATATAATCCTTTCGGAGCGCCT
>SCUC01000487.1 GCA_004322375.1 Bacteroidota bacterium | reverse complement strand
GTATAGGAGCCAATAGGCACGCCGATAATAACATACTTCCCGTCGGGATCGGTCGAAGCGCCGCGTGTCGTTCCAACAACGAGGACGTTAACACCGACGAGAGGCTCTCCTTTCTCATCCGTTACTCTTCCGATAATTTTCCCATCGTTGCCTGCAACGGCTGCCATGCCTGTTATCAGGCTCAAGGTCAGTACGTAAACGATAAAACGATATAACGATTTCATAGCTTTATCCTTTCTTAATATGCTTCAATATCTTCTAACGCTTTTTTCAATGCCAGCACCGCTTCGGACTTCTTAATATAGTAGAGCGGGTATCCCAGGTAAATACTACTGAAGGTTATACCCTCATACCGGATGCCAACGTAGTTACTATTTAGGTTTAAGAAGGGGAACAAATCATTATCCCTATGATTGATGGTATAGACACGTTCACCAAATCCAACGGGGAGAACATACCAAACTTCACGCAAACCTCCATGCCATGCGGTATCTAGTTTCGCTGTATCAACCGATACATCCGGATATCCTTCATACCCTTTCGCGCCGATAAAACCTCCTAACAGGTCTTGCTGCGTACCCTGGATATGAAGAACTCTTGTGCGGAGATCAGCATCAGTATTTAAGTTAAGCGCTAAATTCTTCGCGCTCCATATTATTCTGCCGCCAATATAACAGTATGATGTTAGCCTGGTTCCTTTTGAACCGACAAGCGAGGTAGAAGTGTCATGGTCGGGATTTCTAAACCACCTGCCAACCTGATCGGTAACATCTGCAAAAAGCACGATACTCGAATACGCACCCAACTGCAGTAGCGTTGGGAAACTATCTTTCGTCGTAATGCGAAAATCATATTTTCCCGACATCCCTGCTTCATCCATAATTTCTTGCCAATAGGCATTCAGAGTCGCAAAGGTAGGATGAGCAGGACCCACATTTGTGTCCGTATCATAATATTCAAATGAATTATTCAACAATAATGTCCGCTTTTGGTAGCCGGGCTTGGCAAATTCCGGATACACCGTATGAAACGTTACATTCGCCCGTATTGTATCATAGCTGGTAACATTCCCGTTATCATCTCGCTGCACTGCTACATAATATCCCAACGTATCAATCGAGCCGAATTCATTTCTTGCCCGCACGTAAAATTTATGTTCGTACGCGTACGGGTCTTTAAAATCCCTGGCAGTAACAAAGGCATAGGGGCGCTCGCTCCACTGAGACCAGGGGATATCTTCAGGATCATAAAGTTCCTTATCTACCACCCATTGATATTCCAGCGTTCTGCTGTTCGCGTCATTGCCCTGGAATGTAAACCGAAGCCCCGTAAATGAATCAGTATAGCGATCAAGAACGTAGCCTTCCTCTTGCGGATATGTCAAGATCGTCGTTGTTGGGGGCGGAACACGGGTTGTAATAAATTGGACCGTTGCCGTATCGCTCAGCGCGCCAAAATTATCAATTGCTATAAGTTGGAACGAATGAAAATTAATACTATCCTGAGAATCGAAAATAAACGTTCCGCTATTAGGGTTATCGTGAACAGGGTACCGCTTTTCCACCCGCAGTCCGGATGATTGATCAATGATCGAATCCGGGTTCGAAGCATATACCCGCACACCCTCGATTGAGACTGTGTCTCCGCGGATCAACCCGTTTTCAATATCGTCAGGCAATCCTGTTTCCGGCGGCAAGTTGGCGATGTACTTATACACCTTTGTCGTATAAATCTCGCTATTTTGATACGATGTATCGAGCATCAATGTTAGTGCGGACTGACCGGACCCGTACATAATATTTAATACGGTAAACCAGGCTTTCTGTAACGTATCCGTCACATTGCCTGAAGTAATCGTGTAGCTCCACCTATACTTAAATGCCGTGATAAATCCATCGGGGTCGTCGCCTACCCAATACAACTTCAATCTCGGATTCGTCAACGATACAATTCTATCGCTTGGAGGAACATTGGCAAGCCGCGCAATCGGAGGCTGATTGGGAAGAGGCGTGTCCTCTGTTGAACAACCCCAAAACGTCACCATCAATATCGCAGCTAGAAATGAATTAATATAAAATGATTTTCTCTTCATAATACTTTCTCGGTTTAATAATTTTTTTTCATTATCGTTTTTTGAACATAGCTCAAACGACAATACTCCTCTTTATCAAAATTTTTACACCCTTACCTACAACCTTAGTACGTCTGGATGGAAGAAATGTAATAGCAGGGATAAAAGTAATACCAATCCACGCCTTTCACTAACGAGCAATCGAGATCGATCGTTAATGTGACAACTGTTGTCTTATACGATTCCGTCTTGAACGGCTTCTCAAAAACTAAAACGTCGCTGGCAGTTTCTGACGTAATAACCGGAACAAATCTATAGCCGTCCAGGATAACATTGATCCCGGGAGTCATTAACATATTAATGCTAACAAAATCTCCCGGAGGAACGTACGCTTGACCAATCACCAGGCTTGAATCTCTTGCTTTTGGTTGAAGCGTATTGTATGAAGCTGTCTTCCGATCTATCGCTTTCACATCCTGGTAAACAGGCATCCTCGCGCCGTCATTCCGGTAGGCGATGAGCTCGGTAAGCGTTAAGACAAAATTATTCAGTTCTCTGAATTCAATATTGGTTGATACGGTTCTGAGCCGGACTTCAAGGATACCCGCGCCCGGTGAAGCGTAATCGTATTGTTCACATCCAGAGTTGAAAAATAAAGCTATGGAAATTAATCCCATAACGATTGGGAAAAAAGTGTGTGGCCGTTTCATAGTGGATATAAAGGCTTTTCTTGAATCTTAAAAAATAATAACAAATTAACAGTGGCTTGAAACTTACATAAGGGATAATACGTTTATGTATAGGTATATTATACTAAAAAAAATGATGGGTGTCAAATATAACGTTTGAATTTCTTTGATTTATTTGTATTTTGGAGTTCCTATGATAGTTAAAACTTACCTCGCTTTAGCAATATTATCGCTATTTTTATTCTTAACCCCTGGCTGCGATAACGCGCCGACGAGCGGTAACGACGGCGGGCCCATATGGGTTACATTTACCCGTTCCAGTAGCCCCTTATTAGACAATAAAATTAACGATTTATCAAGCGATGCAGAGGGAAGAATGTGGGTCGCCACTGATAGCGGCGCTAATGCATTCGATGATGGTATCTGGTTATCATTTAGAGATTCACTTTCATGGACTGTCTCCGGTTCAAGCACATCGGCAACCTCCCGGGTCGTCAGTTCTATTTCCGAAACGGGCGGCAAGATTTGGTTTGCTACGAAAGGCGGAGGTCTTGTCCGGTTCAACCGTTCCTCATCAACAAAAGTCTGGTACAGATTTACAGAATCCAACGGATTAGGAACTCGTACTATTAACTGGGTTGCAGGCGAGCTTGTCCATGGTGAAGTATGGGCGGGTACGGGTGTGGGCGCGTTCAGATACGTCCCCAGCTTAACAATTCCTGATGAAGGAACCTGGGTATCATTTACTCAGGAAACTTCTCCTCTCCCTTCAAGCAACATTAAGGTTGTTGAAGTGAATATCAATAATAATAGTGTGTGGTTCGGCACATATGACAAGGGACTCGTCTATTTTGACGGCGACGATCAGTGGCAAACCTTTACAATTCCACCTCAGTACGATGCGCGTATTACTTCCATTGGCTTTGACGCTAACTCGAGAGTATGGGTTGGAAGAGATGCAAGCAGCAATTTCAGCACGAACTCGGGAGTTTCTGTTCTCCATATCCCCACTTCAACCTGGACTCACTATTCAGTCATTGATAGCAACACGAACGGTATTATGCCTCGTGGACCAGTCAATGCTGTCGTAACCAACTTGAATGACTCGCGATGGTTCGGAACAAACCGCGGGCTTGTATTGCAGAAGGATACAACATGGAGGATTTTTAACAGAAGCAATACCCCGGAACTTCCCAGCGATACCATTCGCGCATTAGCGTACGACAGCCGCCAAAACCTCTGGATAGGAACTCAAAAAGGCATCGTCGTCTATAACCCGGAAGGAACAAGACTTAAGTAATTTTTTTTCATACACCTTTTTAATTTAAAATGGCTGACCGATAGACCGGTCAGCCATTTTTTTATCCACCGGAAACATCCACTGTATGAATAAGGCAGAACATCGTTTACCACTGAGATTTAAGTAAAGCTATAGGTTACCTGCTTTCATCAATTTTCTCTCCCTCTATTTGCTTTTTTCAAAATTTTTCTTTATTCATGCAGCACATGAGGTACGTACAAGATATTAGAGCTTTGATTTTTTTCTTAGTTCTCACATCGTTGACAGGTTGCGATACAACACAACCCGTGAACAAAGAAGAATATCCTACCTGGATCGTCATCAATACATCCAATGGCCACCTGTTACATAATAAAATTAATGATTTGACAGTGGATATCGAAGATAAAATTTGGATAGCTACCGATAGTGGCGCTAATGCTTTTAACAAAGGACTATGGCTCTCCTTTACGGATTCACTCAGCTACATTGTATATCCACCCCCTCCTGAAAAGCCTATGAAAGCTCATATTGTGAATTCAATCGCTGCTACCGGGAATATTCTGTGGTTTGCATTAAAAGGTGGCGGGCTTATATGGTATAACAAGTTTTCAGAAGGAAAAATATGGAGACGTTATACGGAGAATAACGGCTTACTCTTTAACTATATCAATTGGGTAGCATCCGATCTTCCCCACAAAGAACTATGGGCAGCATCCCAGTATGGAGTTAACAGGTATGTTCCAAGCACGACAACTCCTGACGATGGTATCTGGCTGACCTATACAAAAAATAACTCACTGCTTCCCACCAATAATATTAAGGTCATTGAAGTAAATCCAGTGGATAACTCAATTTGGTTCGGAACTTTCGATAAGGGATTAGTCTCGTTCGACAGGGATAAAACATGGAACCATTATCCTATCCCGCCTCCCTACGATGAGCATATCACCTCCATTGCCTTCGATGCAAACTCCAAAGTCTGGGTTGGGAGAGGAACGAATTCCGACGGCGGGATTTCCCTCCTTGATGTCCCTACCGGCACTTGGATTCATTATACAATGCGGGAAAGAACAAATGGCGTTTTACCCCGAAGACGCGTGAATGCGATTGTTACGAACATGAGAGGCACCCGATGGTTTGGGACGGATAACGGGCTTGTTCTCCTCAAAGATACGACATGGAGTATTGTCAGGAAAAGCTCTACTCCGGAACTTCCCAGCGATACTATCCGCGCCCTTCTCTACGACCGGTATGAAAATCTTTGGATAGGTACCGATAAGGGTATTGCCGTGTACAATCCCGAAGGCGCTAAGATAAAATAATTTCTTACGCTACAAGCTATCAAGCGCCAGCGGCTGACCTACCTTTGAACGTGCTATTGTTTTTCCCCCGATGCTCACCGAAAATTCTTTTCCTTTCCTTTCAACGCGTAACGTTTTCCCCCTCACGTATACCTTATCGAGAATAAAGGATTCAATTTCAAACGGAAACGGATCAACGATAATATTATTGTCATACACTCTTAACCCCGCGACATACTTCATGATTAAATCAACAACCCAGGAATGCTGGTAATCATCCACACCCCGATAGATGCTTGGCTGCCCTGTTTTCGGATTATAATGCTCAAAACAATTGGGTCGCGTTTGGTCCCCATCAAAATACATCATCCGTATAAATTTTGTGATAAACTCTGCGCATGTTGCTCGCAACTCGTGATCATTGCACCGAATTGCTGTTTGCGCCAACGCCTCTGCAATATGACTATTCGTCATGGGCCACACTCTGCCGTTCCATGGGCAATTCATCCGCTTGCCCTTCCATTCCGCTTCCGCATGATAATACGCATCGTCAACGCTGGATGATGGAACGGGATACGTAGTCCAAAACTCTTTCGATGAAAGCAGATGACGCTTGAATCCCGGAACATGAGCCGCTGTAACAATATCCGTCATGTACGGGTAGAAACATGTTGCCGCTTTTACTGTAGTTCGTTTTCCGGTTTCGGGATTAACATCGAAGAACATCTCCTCCTTTGCATCCCACATTTTTTCTACCATATCATTTTTTATTTTCTCCGCTCCTCTGCGCCACTGCTCCTCTACTTTCCTTTTTCCTAATATCCCCGCTGCAATCGAAAGAGCTTTCTTCAGTTCATACATATACACCGTAACATCCACGCCTTTCAAGCGAAAAACGTCGCCCCAGTTATCCCTATCGGCATTAGGATGAACCGCAAGATAACGGTGCATATATTCCTGTCCTGTTTCGTAATGATTATCTATATCGTAGAGCCCGCTTTCTTCAGCATCTCGTTCCCTATCAAAATATTGTACATATTTTTCCAAACCTTTATACGCCTGCTTGAGGAATTGTTTATCGGGATGAATACGGTGTAATTCTATCAACGATTTTCCCCAATTCGCATGGTAAAACATTTCTTGACGATAAAAATCCATGTCAATGTATCCCCTAAATCCTCCATCCTTTCGTTGATTACTCAGGAAGGTTAACAACGTTCCTTGCGCGGGTGCGGCAGTTTTTTGCCATCTGTTTTCCATTATATGGCACATCGCGCTGTACGATATCGGTGCGCGAAAATACCCTATCCCTTCACACACAAATGGGTATTGATAATTATTCTCACGTACATTGATTGTATTTAATTTCAGCCCGTACCAGCGATACCAATAGTAGCGGGTAAAATATTCATCCGTACATGCGAAGTATGGAACTGATGAAAAGTATCCCCTCCACCTTTTCTCAACGTTGGTGACGGAGTTTACTCCATCTCTTAGCGGCATTTTTACTTTCTTGAATTCTCCACCTGATGGCGCAACTCGAAAATATGCGGTTAGTGCCTTATCGCTTTTCGCCTGAAGCTCGATACTTGTATGAAGTGCCATATATATCAAACCATCATCTGAAACTCCCGATAATTTGCATTCATTCTGGAGTCTTCTGTTTCTAAATTTTTCAAAGAATGGCGTCAGTTTCCAGTGCGGCTGTAACATAAACCCTTCGCTCAGGTTAATGCTGTACGATGTAATTTTTTGATCAAGTCCGATTGAACAAATAACGGGAAGTATAGGAGCGTCTGCGTGATGCGGTTGAAGATACTTTTTGAAGGAGATATTATCTTGTTGAACGTTGATATTTTCAATCCATGTCTTCTTCCCTGAAGGGTAGTTCTGTTGAACAGTCCAGGCGATGAGATGAAGTTTTATACTGCTATTAGATTTGTTGCTCATGCGCACAACGGAAGCTAATGCACCATCCTGCATGCAACATTTAGTTTCTTGAATCTTGAATCTTGAGCCTTGCATCGTTCTCCCGCCCGGCGCATCTCCCGCATCGCATATCTCGTATCCCGTAACAAGCTTCGACGGATCCCAATGGCGACCTCCGCCTTGCAACGGAATTTCATTTCCTGTATCGTCAAGAATCGTCCATGTAAATACAGGTTCAATTTCTCTATTGTAATAGTGGGCTTTGTCCCAGAATCCCGGGTACTCCAGCCACACGGGAAATGGCGGAGCCCAGATAAGCCTGTTCCCTCCTCCAAGATACCACTTGTCTGTTCGTTCAAGATAGGTTAATGGATTAAGATTCTTCTTCATTGTCCTGGTTCCGTGTTTCTATCATTATTGCAGATGATAACATTATTTTTGCATGAATATAGCTATTGTTTGTTTTATGTCCTATAGGGTTGTTCCAAAAACCCTATCGCTCGTTTCTGCGTCCTCGCAGAAACAACGATACCAAACAGTATTCTTCACTCTGCGAGGACGCAGAGTGGAGCCTGGGTAGTTTTTGGCACTACCCTATAGTAATTTTTCGTAGTTCATACCTTAAAACCCTATTTTTTACCCATCGCTTTCGGGGTTATTAAAAAGAATCCCGGAGGGATGGAACAATAATGGAACAGAAAGAGAACCAAACAGTAAAACCTACAACGGGTGACATCGTTTTGCGACTTTGAATTTTCTTTGGCTTTGGTAAATTTCTATTATATATTCTATTCCATAATTTGTACCATTAACATCAATTAATTTTCCACAACAGGGTTGTTCCCTCAAAACCAGTATATGAATCATCCAAATGTCATCGTTGTGTTTCCTGCCTACCACGCGGAAAAAACCCTCGAACAAACTGTCAATGATATTCCCAGGGAATTTGTAACCGAATTACTCCTTGTTGATGATTGCAGTAAAGACCAAACAGTCGCGATTGCGAAAAAGCTTGGAATGACTGTGCATCAACATGAACGGAACAAGGGATACGGCGGAAACCAGAAAACCTGTTACCGTCTCGCTCTGGAACGCGGAGCAGATATTGTCATCATGCTTCATCCAGACTATCAGTACGACCCGAAGCTCATCAAATACTTTGTTGATTATATCTCGAACGATTATTTTGACGTGATGTTAGGCACTCGAATCCGCTCACGTAAGGAAGCTCTTGCCGGCGGAATGCCGAAATATAAATATATTGCGAATCGGGTGCTTAGCCTGTTCGAGAATATCGTTACCGGACAAAATCTCTCCGAATGGCACACCGGAATGCGCGCCTATAAACGAGAGGTACTGGAGAATATTGATTTTATTAATAATTCGGATGATTTCGTTTTCGATAGCCAGGTGCTTTTTCAAATTGTTAAAAAGGGGTACCGTATCGGAGAAATCCCCGTCCCTGTGCGTTACATGCCTGAAAGCTCAAGCATCAATTTCAAGCGCAGCGTTCGGTACGGTCTTGGAACAGTGCTGACCGCATTGAAATATCTTTTTTCAAGCAAATAACTTCCTATCCTGATTCATATTTTCTCTTTCTGTAGGCATGAAACCGAATAAACATTTTTCATTTTTAAAAGAAAAAATTACCTCACGGCAAATTCTTTCTTTCATCGGTATAACATGTTTATTTCTTCTTTTACGCTGGAACAGC
>SCUC01000486.1 GCA_004322375.1 Bacteroidota bacterium | reverse complement strand
ATAAATCGGCGCTTTGAATAATGAGCTAAAAGTACCTCCGCAGATTTCCCCTTTATTCCGGTTCAGCGTTAAATCGTACACTTTCGCTCCGGAACCTTCATCGAATTTCCAATACGCGACTAACCCGCCTTCATCTCCACCCATTGTTCGTTTCATGTTTTGTTGAATCGTTTTTTGCGGTCGGATATAATTCCAGAGTCTGAAATCATCCATATTGCCTTTGAAGTAATTATTTTTCCCTTCCCAGTTTCCGATGTTCGTTCTGACGATTGTTTGGTCGAGCGGTCGCACATCATTCGGAATGGAATAATCACCGCTCATCACATTATTCAACCCGCCATTGATATAAAACCGACATTCGGAACTGGAGAAAGTAACAGCAATATGCTGCCATTTATTCAATTTTAGATTACTCACTGTCGAGGCAGCGGGAACGCCGCTGTGTCCGTGGAAATACAAAAAGCCCTCGTTCCCCGGTTGAAGTTCGCCATTTTCATCGGCATAGCTTCCGAGGGAAAGAACGCCGCTTGCGTTTCCTCCGTTGTGCTGCTTTGCAATCAGTGTTCCGCTTTGATACTCGCTCAAGTACACCCACAACTCGATTGTTCCCGATGACAGATTATTGTATGCACTGTCGGTGAGCACAATTCTATCGCTGGTTCCGTTAAAGCCGAGTGAATACCCGAGTGTTGGAGACAATCGCACTTCCACTTCATCAACCGGTTTGAGGATTGATGTTTGAATTCGTCCCGTCACAATGCCGTTCGGGTTGACGAATCCGACGTCATTTCCTCTTCGGCTTTCTCCGTACCTGTTCGTTACAACAAGTTCATAGTTGTATAAATATCCCGCTTGAGTATTGTAATCTGAGTAACCGGTTTGCGTTACTGGAAGCGTTGCCAGAAAGACATCGTTCCTGTACAGGTTTATCGTTTCGCCCGTAACGGGAGGACCGATTGGGTCGCGGACAATCTCGAAGACGACTTCGATATGGTCAACGAAATCGCCGTCGCTTGCTCGAACATTCGGCGGCTGAGGCTCAGCCCGCATGAATCCCCAAAAACCGTATGCAATGCTTTTCGATGTTCCGTTTCGCGCCGAGTCTGCTACAAACTGTCCGACAGTAAGCGCAAGTTGATACTCATCGTTAAGCATCTTGCTTTCACCGCCGTTGGATATGGTTGGATTGGAAACGCTGAACTTCGGGTCGCACAACTGCGCAGTCGAATTCCTCGGAAACAGAAAGGTGAGAACCAAGAAGAATACGATGCAACATTGTAAGGAACCGAACAAAATCCGAGCGTTCATCCTCTGCAAAAACTTATTCTTGTTTTTCATAGTGATTCCTATCTTGAAATTGTTTGTGTTTACGTGTTCAAGATTGCTCGTTACTTTTTCTTAAGTTCTTGAATTTCCGCATTCAATTCTTCTATCTGCTTCTGTTGTTCTTTAATTGCATTCACGAGGATAAACTGCAATGCTGAAGTATTGAGCGAAAGCAAATCCGTTGCCTCAGTGTCAGTTTCCTCTAATTTCATTTTCTCTTTCGTCACCATCAATGGCGCGAGTTCAGGTATTTGTTCAATATCCTGTGCAATGAAACTGATATGCTCTTTGCCGTCATCGCTTGAACCGCCTTTTCCGTTATACTTGAATTTCACAGGATTGAGTTGCTTAATTAAATCTAATCCACTGTTATAAGAAGAAATATCTTTCTTCATGCGTTTATCAGAAAAACTATTCCAAAATGCACCACCATCCGAACGATAAATTCCTCCATCAGGGGTTAGAAACATCCTAGGACCTGCGCCATGCTGATAAATATAAAAACCGCCATTTCCACCTTGATTGCTGGGATTATTATTTCCACCGGTAGAAATTTCCCACGTTCTGTTAGAAGATGTGTTCTCGATTTGAAATGCCGTGCGACCAGCATCTGGACTCTTGTACCGTACTGTTGGAACATCGTACATTTCCATGTAATTTGTATTCCCCCACAATGTTGGTCCGTTATTACCAAACCTGATTCCACCACGTGTAGGATCTTCGATGCCAATTACACCGAAAGTATTTTGAACATTGATGTCAACAAGTTTCGAGTCGTCACCAACAAGGAATGCATCTCCGCTTGATTGACCGCCTTTTATAGACCCGGCAACTTCAAGTTTGTTTGAAGGATCGGTTATGCCGATGCCGACGTTTCCGTTCGTGCCGAGAATCGTCATCGCAACACTTCCGGTATTAGGGAATGTGTTAAAATCAATATTTCTTCTAAACACTAAGTTTTGTGCGTTCGCATCCCATCCAATAATTGCCGCATCAGCATCTGCTCCAAGCGTAAATGCACTGTTCGTGGCATTGACAAGACTCATGTATGGCTTATTTGTATTACTCGATGTAATTTGTAGCGTAGCCCCCGTTGCATAATCCCCTCCTCCATCACCATTCACTACCATATTACCGTTATACACTTCTAATTTTTGGGACGGATTCGTTGTTCCAATTCCGACCCTCCCAATATCTGTTATACGCACTTTTTCTGATGCGCCTGTTTTCATAATGATAACGCCGCTTCCATTGTTATCATTATCAGCAATAATATTTGCATCTCCTGAGGCGGTTACTTGCTCTGCCGTTCCGCTCTGTGCGCTTGCAAGAAATGTGTTATCGGGGAAATAGAGTTTGCCGCCCGAACTAATCTTCACATCTCCCGATACTTCTAATGGTGCAGTCGGATTTGTCGTTCCAATGCCGACATTCCCGCTCGAAGGAACAACGTTGCTTGTGCCGGTAACAGAACCGGCGGTGTTTGCGGCATAGGTTTTTGTCAACTCGACACGCGGTAGTAATTCTCCCGCGCCCGGAGCCGTAACGCCGAGATAATATGTCTGCGATGCGCTGAGACCGGAGATGGGATTGACCGCGCCCAACTTCACGGAGAAGACTCCGTGCGAGACAGAAACATTCGATTGTGTTTCCGTCCAAAATTCGGTTCCGCCGGTGGCTTGCGTGTAGAGTTTGAACGTGAGTTCATACGTCCCATCATCAACCGAACGACCTTGCGGGTCGCGCAGAACACCTTGAACCGATGTGGTAACATTTTGCGCCTGGGCAACAGTCAACCCGACAACCGCCATAAGGCAAAAAAGAGAAATACAAAAAATAAATAAACGATACATGGTATCTACCTTTCTTACTTGTAATTATTAAATGGTTGCAACTATACTTCTAAAAAAATAACTAAACCCTTATTTGAACAATAACTCTCCCGAATAAAGAAAGAACTAAAAAAGATGTTGGAGAGAGAACAACGATGGAAAAACTACACCCGCTCTACATGCCATAGGCAGAACCGACCGTTAGGGTCGTTGGAACTACAGTTACTATCGTTGACAAGTAATAGTTTCCCGTCCACCCTTCTGCGCTTCTACGTTCATCAACAATAACGGCAGTGTGGAAATATTTTCTTTCATGACATACGCCGTTACGCCTAATGCGTATGCTTCCCTGCGGAATGGCTCACCGTCATAGTTCGTAACAATGATGATTCGCGCGCCTGGAAACGATTCCCTCATTCGTTTCGTCGCTGTCAAACCATCCATTTCGTCCATCAGTAAATCCATCAATACCCAGTCAGGTTGCACACTGCCGTACGCTGTTACTGCCTGCAAACCGTTTTCATATTCAAATATTTCATCTTGTTCTGATGCCACCGTATCGCGGATAATGGAGCGTATCTTTGCATTATCATCCACTATCATTATCCGCACGATATATTATTCTTTTTTTTACTGCTGGAATTTATTACTCCCCAATAAACTAAAATAGAAGACGCGTATCAATCCATGAAGACATTGATTTTATCTCCATGAAAGCATCTATTCAGAGCTATCGCTCTGATATTGTTGGGGAGTGAGGTAGGTTTAGTGTGTTGTTTTTCCAGAAAGACTCAGGCTTCAGGCTTACAGCCCGTGGGTTTCTTGTTTCAGGACGACACGAACAGAAAACAGGAGACTGTAAACCGGAAACTGGAAACAGGAGAAAGAAACTGCTTTACAG
>SCUC01000054.1 GCA_004322375.1 Bacteroidota bacterium | reverse complement strand
CGCTCCTAAATTGACTGGCTTTAATTTCATCAGCAAGGTTTTTATTTGTTGCGGTAATGATTCGCACATCAACCGAGCGGATAGCAGTATCACCAACCCTGCGATACATTTTTGTTTCAACAAATTTCAACAGTTTTTGCTGAAAATTTAAATCTATATGCCCTATCTCATCGAGAAATAATGTTCCGCCTTGAGCAACTTCCACTAAGCCCTCTTTATTTCCCTCCGCTCCCGTGAACGAGCCTCTCAGATGACCGAACAGCTCAGACTCAATAAGTGAACCGTGAATAACGCCGCAATCTATAACGACAAAGGGTTTTTCCTTTCGTGGAGAACTGTTATGAATGTAGTTCGCTACCACCTCTTTCCCTGTGCCGGATTCACCTTCAATATGAATTAAGAAATCGCTTTCAGCAAATTTACGGGCTTTTTCCAACAACTGCTTCCATGGGTCGCTATGCCCGATAGCAGCTTTAGTGGTATCCTCGCGCTCCAGTGTACGTTGCATAAGGAAAGAAGAGGTCCGCAAAGCCTTTTGTTTGATCATCCGCTGAAGCACGATCTCAAACTCATCCAGTTGAACTGGCTTCGTCATGTAATCTGCAGCTCCAAGCTTCATCGCTTTCACCGCGATCTTAATGTCATTCACTCCCGTCAACATAATTACTTCCGTAGAGGGGGAGTACTCTTTTATGTGTTGAAGGACCTCCAGCCCATCAACACGGGGCATCTGTATGTCTAGAATGACGACGTCAAAAAGGTGGCTATTGACAAGGTTAATTGCCTCAGCGCCATCCGAGGCTTGCATTGCCTTATATCCCATCCCCTCAATAGCTTCCACCATGAGCAGACGGATATCTTCTTCATCATCAACAGTTAATATATGATGTTTAAATTGTTTTGACATAGTATTTCACCATCGAAAATGGATAATAACTGAATACTGTTTTACTGTACCGAATCGAGAGCATCGCGAATTTTTTTAATCACTTCAGAAATGTTGTACGGTTTCTGAACAAATTCCTCGGCTCCAGCTTTAATCATATCATCGTACACTTTTGTGTCTTTGTATCCGCTTGCAAGGATAACCTTGACATTCGGGTTTAGCTTTTTCATTTGTAAAAATGCTTCATAGCCGCCTAGTTTTGGCAGTCCGAGATCGCTCATCACCAGCTTGATTTGCGTTTGATTCTCGCGGAACACAGATACTGCCTCCTCTCCGTCTCTCGCCTTTAATATTCTATATCCATAGCTTTGGAGTATTTCTACAAGCAAGTCGAGCAGGTTTTCTTCATCCTCAACTAACAATATCGTTTCTTCTCCACCTCGAAGCTCGACCTGAAAGGTCTCTTCCGTCAAATATTTCTCTTCCGTTTGTTCATGGAGGGGGAGATAAATGATAAACGTTGTTCCTTTATTTAGTTCGGAATCAACTCCAATAAATCCTTTATGAGCTTGAATAATCCCGTAAACGACAGAAAGACCTAACCCTGTGCCTTTGCCAAATTCTTTCGTCGTGAAAAAGGGTTCAAAAATATGATCTTTGGTTTCTTCATCTATACCGATACCGGTATCTGAAATAGAGACCGCAAGATATTCCTCCTTTGAAGCCTCCGGAAATTCTTTCCGTACAAGACTTCCGTTGACCAAAAATGATTTGATCAAGAGAGTCCCTCCCGAGGGCATTGCATCGCGCGCATTTAAGCAGAGGTTGAGAAACACTTGATACAATTGATTACCATCCGCGGGAATTTGCACGTTGCAATCTTTGAGATCAATATCAAAGGTAATGGTTTTAGGAAACGTCTCATGCGCCAGCTTTGATACCTCCTCGATAATGGGACAAATCGTCGTCTCGCTGAACACCGTTTCAGACTTTTTGGCAAGCATGAGTAATTGCTGAACAATCCTTGCTCCACGTTTCACTGTTTGCTCAATAATTTTAATATTATGAGAAAACTGTGGGGGCAGCTCAGCCATCAACTTCAACGAGCCGGCGTATGCGTTAATAATTGCAAGGATATTATTAAAATCGTGAGCAACTCCCCCAGCCAGAATGCCGATACTTTCCATCTTTTGTATATAACGGATTTGGTCTTCCAATTTTTTTCGCTCTGTAATATCTCTGGCAATGCCTAACACACCTACAATGTTCCCTTTATCAATCTGAGGAGTTGTAGTAAACTCTCCTACAATGTAATTCCCTGCCTTGTTCCGAATCCTCAACTCGTATGCCGGATGAATGTTCCCCTTCAGGGTTTCACTGAATGCCCTATTTGCTATAGCTATGTCTTCCTCATGGATGAGAGAGCTCATAGACCGTCCGATCCATTCTTCACAACGCCAGCCGGTAATTTTTTCAAATGCCGGATTCAATGAAGTAACAATCCCTTCTAATGAGAGAGTAAAAATCGCATCCGTGGCGCTCTCAAACAGGCTGCGGAATCGTTCTTCCGAATCCTGTAATGCTTCTACTGATTGCTTTCGCTCGGTAATATCCCGGTAGTTGACAACGATAGCCTGAATGTTAGGATCAGACAACAAGTTGGAAGCAACAGCTTCCAACCATCTCCAGCTGCCGTTAGAATGTCTTACGCGAATTTCGATGGGTAAAATCGCCCCATGGTGTTGCAATAACGTTCTCAATGCCTCTTGCGCCCGGATCATATCATCCGGATGAATAAGCTCGAATGAGTTTTTCCCCATTCGTTCTTCGCTTGTAAAGCCTAATACCCGTTTAATTGCCGGGCTTTCATAGATAACTCTTCCGGTTTTATCAATCAAGGCAACAACGTCGGAGCTGTTTTCAATTAACGTCCTGTATCGTTTCTCATTGGAGCGAAGTAATTCCTCTGTACGTTTCTTCTCGATTGCCTTGGCGACCTGAGTAGAAACAAATTCCAACATTTGCTGCTCACGTTCGCCGTACGCATGAGGGTCGGAATAGTGTTGCACGGTCATTACCCCTATTGTTTTTCCTCCTATGCTAAGTGGCACACCCAGCCAAATTGGAGACATGGCGCCGATGCTTTCGATTTCACCTCTTCGATGCAAATCCTGATGAGCATCCAAGCTTGAAAGTAACGACCTTCCCGTGCGAATAACATACTCGGTCAACCCCCGCCGGGATCTGCGCGCCTCCGGTGGCGGGTCTTCCTCATCTACAAAGTATGGAAAGCTGACGATATCGTTTTCATCATCGTAGAGCGCTATATAAAAATTCTTTGCCGGCATTACTTCATCAATGATGCTATGAACTGCCTTGAAGAGTTCCTCGACATCTTTCGCTCCTTCTGCTGCTTGCGCGATTCGATACACGGCTGATTGTAAT
>SCUC01000485.1 GCA_004322375.1 Bacteroidota bacterium | reverse complement strand
AAGAACGAACCGCCTAATGCGCCATCTACAGTTCTGTGATCGAATGAAAGAGTGAAGTAAGAAATCGAACGAATTGCTATCCCGTCATTGATAACTACAGGACGTTTTTTAATCGCTCCAATACCGAGGATAGCTACTTGAGGCTGATTGATAATCGGAATTCCAACCATAGTTCCAAAAACACCGTAATTGGTTATGGTAAATGTCCCGCCTTCTATATCCGATGGCATCAGCTTCTTCGTGCGCGTTCTTGTCGCTAAATCATTAATCGCTCGTGCCAGCCCGATGAGATTTTTCTCTTCTGCGTTTTTAATGACAGGAACAATCAAGCCATTCTCCGATGCAACTGCCATTCCAAGGTTGATAAATTTCTTTAATATTATTTTATCCCCTTCAATCGAGGAATTGACTAATGGATATTTTTTTAAGGATTTTACAATGGCATCACAGATGAATGGCATGTAAGTCAGCTTAAAGCCTTCGCGTAGCTCGAATGCGGAAGAATGTTTTTTCCTATATGCATCTATTCTTGTCATATCACATTCGTGAATTGCCTGCACATGCGGCGATGTATGTACGCTTTTCACCATGTGTTCCGACATCTTTTGGAGAACGTTACTCATTTGTAAAATTTCATATTGCGGGGCAGGATATTTTTTTACAAGCTCTCCTGCATCAACATGTTTTAGGATAGATTCTACGCGAGGGGCTGAAGGCGTAGCCGCCGAAAGTACGGGCGTTGGCGCTGTAATTGTCCCCTTTTTCTTCGCATCTACATACGCGAGAATATCTTTTTTTGTTACTCTCCCCCCTTCACCACTGCCGGGCAACTGCTCTAATTCAGACATTGAGATTGCCTCTTCACGCGCAATATTTAACACAAGAGGAGAATAAAATCTTCCACTCGCAGGCGTTGCTTTTGCCGTCTCCTTCAGCGGAGGAGTAACCGACTTCACTTCGGCAGGCTTAACAGCTTCACCTTGCGGAGCAGGAACCGATGGCTTAGATTGTTCCACAACCGACGCAGCCTCATCAGTATCAATTTCTGCTATCACCGTTCTCACTGCTACCGTTTTTTGTTCTTCAAACAAAAGTTTTGTAACTACTCCCGAAACTGGAGAAGGGATTTCAGAATCAACTTTATCTGTGCTGATTTCTAGAAGCGTTTCATCTTTCCTTATTTTATCACCCGGCTTTTTATGCCATTTTACGATTGTGCCCTCGGTTAGGCTTTCGCCTAATTGCGGCATAACTACTTCAACTTTTGCCATAATGTATTCCTGAAAATAATTTCTTAAACTTTACTTACGTTTTTTTCGTAGATTCTCGAACACAGGGATAAATGCCTTGTCGAGCATTTCTGAAAATTCTTTAAGCGTTTGCTGGATATAACGAACTTTAATTTTTGGCTTCTTCGCTAACAATGCGCGTGCATGCTCAAGATCGCTTTCTTCGCCTGAAACGACTTTGTGAATGAGCATATCCTCCAGAGTCATGAAATTCACTGCTTGACCTTTAATATTCAATTTCAACGCTCGATGCACAGCCTCTTTTTCAAACTCAGAATCAGCAAAAATAAAATCAACACGCGTACCGGTTACTTCATTGATGGTTGGCAAAACATGCGTTTGCCGAACAAAATTTGCAGGCGAGCGCACCATGATTTTGAGCTGCATTTTTGCCAGTAATTTTTGTATCAGCGTTCTCCGTACTACTCCAACGCCAAGCGAAATATCTACATCGCTGTTGAACGGTTCAAGACCATGAAATAACAAGGCTTGTCCGCCTGAGACCATATAGGGTATTTTCGCTCCCTCAAGAACAGGTACAATTTGTAAAAGAACTGTGTTAAATTCCATAGTGGCTAATCTTCTTTCATATTAAAGTTAGTAAGCTGCAAGGTTCTGCAACTCTGACAATACCTTTTTTGTATTTGGTAAAAAAAACTCTTCGAGCGTCGGAGCATATGGTACTGGTACATCTAAGGCTCCTATTCTTTTAATAGGAGCATCGAGATATTCAAATACATGCTCCGAAATTAATGCAGCAATTTCACCTCCAATGCCGCCGGTTAATGAATCTTCATGGACAATTAAAACTTTCCCCGTTTTTTTGACAGAATTCAAGATAGTATCCTTATCAAGAGGCTGTAACGTCCGCAAATCCAACACCTCAACTTCAAAACCTTGTTCTGCCATTGTAGCTGCTGCTTCTAAACACCAGTGTACACCTGTGTGATAGGTAATAGCTGTTATATCGCTTCCTTCACGTTTTATATCTGCTTTGCCAATTTGAATACTATAATCTTCTTTAGGTACTTCCGATTTTACATGTCTATATAAATACTTATGCTCTAAATATAAAACCGGATTGTTATCTCTAATTGCAGCCTTGATCAATCCTTTTGCATCATAGGGAGTTGATGGCGCAACGATTTTCAATCCCGGTACATGAAAAAACCAGGCTTCAGGATTACTTGAATGAAACGGTCCGCCATGAATTCCACCACCCGATGGAAGTCGAACTACCATCGGAACCGGTACAAAATTCCTGTAATGAAACTTTGCAGATATGTTTACAAGCTGATTGAATCCACTTGCTACAAAATCGGCAAATTGCATTTCTGCAACAGGTCTCATCCCCACTAAAGCTGCTCCGCTCGCTGCTCCAAGTATTGCTGCTTCACCCAATATAGTATCAATAACGCGTTCCTCACCGAATTCTTCGACGAATCCCTTAGTCACCTTAAACGCTCCTCCATACGCGCCAATGTCTTCGCCGAGAAGAAAAACAGAAGAGTCACGCCTCATTTCTTCCCTCAATCCTTCGGATATTGCTTCAATATATGTCAGTGTATTGAACAATCTTTTTTAGTTTCCTGTTTTCTGTTTACTGTTTCTATTTCCTGTTTAGAATTCCTGCTATAATTACCGTCAACTAAATCACCAATTAACCAGTTAACCAATTCAGGCATAAACTCCAAGCAATGCTTCCTCACCGGGAGGATACGGGACAGATTCTGCCGCCAAGGCTGCTTCTTCAATTTCTCTTTGGATTCTTTGTTGAATTTCTTCTATCGCCTTACCATTAACACCCTTTTCGCCAATTAGCTTGGTTTCGTACAAAGTAATCGGGTCTTTCTTTTTCCAAGATTCTAACAGCTCTTTAGGGACGTACCATGCGTTATCGTGTGCAGCATGCCCATGCATTCGCATCGTGATAGATTCTATTATTGAAGGTCCTTCCCCTGCCCTTGCTCGCTCTACTGCTTGTTTACATGTATGGTACACTTCCTCTACATCCGTCCCGTCTACTGTAATTCCTGGAATACCGTAGCCTATTGCCCTATCCGAAAGTTTCTTCACAATAAATTGCTTAGCAACAGGTGTGGAATATGCGTACTGGTTATTTTCAATGACTAACACTAAGGGCAATTTCATAACAGAAGCCATCATCAATGCTTCATGTACTTCACCAACGCTCGCTCCACCATCGCCTATGTACGTCATTGCCACTGCATGTTCTTTACGGATTTTAGATGCCAGCGCTGCGCCACAGGCGACAGGCGCCATAGCGCCAAGAGGACTGATATTTCCATATATTTTTAAAGCCGGGTCAGAGTAATGCCCCGTTCCATCACGTCCGCGCGTTAAGCTGGTTGCCCTGCCGAGATGTTGTAAGAACAAGATCGGAAGAGCACAC
>SCUC01000484.1 GCA_004322375.1 Bacteroidota bacterium | reverse complement strand
TGTAGCTTTTCAGCGACGGGATGAACCGTGGAACAGAGGCGCAATACCTTCGATATTCATCTCCGAATTTTTGAATCAAATGCTCTTCTTCCAGAGAGACGATGAGCGAGTACTGCGCGGAAAAAAAGAGGAGCGCGGCGAGCAACAGCCAGGGGAACAACGCGTTCGACATGACGCCAACGCCGAAGTATATCAGGATATTTCCCACATACAACGGGTTCCGTACATACCCGTAGGGTCCCGTTGTAATAAGAAACGTTCCGCCCACCGGTCCTGTTGTCCTCGTTTCGCTTCCTGCAATGGCAACGCCCCACAACCGTAAATACTCTCCTACCACTATCAATAAAAATCCAATGAGCAACGTACCGAACGATGGTTCAGCAAAAAGAACCATCACCACAAGAAAGGGTATCGGGCTGTAGCTTCGATATTGAAACAGGCGCTGTCGCAAATCCATCTTCAACCGCCTGCAAACACTTCGCGCCGCGCAAGCTCAGCCAGACGGCGCTTTTTCAACCGCAGCTTTGTTCTTCCGTTTTTATGAATCATTTTGTCAACATACTTGATAATATCCGAAAATGTGCTGTATTCCGCGTGAGGAATTTCTTCCCGCCTGCAATACTTGAGTAACTCATCTTTCGCAAAAATAACATCGGCGAATTTTACAGGACACCTGTCGGAATATCCTTCACCGATGTACGCGATAATGGTTTCATCTGACGAGAGATTGAGCATGTGGTTGCGTTTACAGCTTGCGCAACGGGTGCAGACTTCATCGGTGTAGGGAAACGATGGAACGAGCCGCACCCGCGAAAGTTTCTTATCACTTGAGTCCCCTCTTGAGAGGGGATTAAGGGGTGTGTCCGTTGATTGCAGGGTTAATATGTTCGCATACACCGGCACATCACCGACGCCATAGCGGTTGAGAATTCGGTGAATATAATAGTCCATCCCGTCGCTGAGAATGTACAGTTCAAATCCATTCGCCTTGCAATACTGCACAAACCCAACAAACGATTCGTCTATTGTCTGTGCATCTAAAAAATCATTAAGCTCTGCTATTGTTACTACGCCACACGCCGTAGTTTCTTTATGGAAGCATTCTACGGCTGAAATTTTCTCATCGTAATATTCTTGAACAATATCCCTGCATTGTTCTCCGCCGAATTTTATAAACAACGCATCGCCGACATCTTGCGTTGTAATCGTTCCGTCAAAATCAATAAAGAATTTCAGGACAAGACGGGGGACAAGCGGGACAAGACAGGAGTCTTGTCCTACCATGATATTGTTCATACCCACATCTCACATGACACTAACGCCGCTCGTTACCGTTGCGGAACGCACCCTTGCCTGCTCGTTGAACCTTACCGTTACAAGCTTTGAAACTCCTTCTTCTTCCATGGTTACGCCATACAACGCTTGCGCTGCTTCCATCGTTCGCTTGTTATGGGTAACGACAATGAATTGCGTGTTGTTAGAAAATTTCTTAATCATGCGCGTGTAGCGGTCAATATTCGAGTCGTCCAATGGAGCGTCCACTTCATCGAGAATACAGAAGGGGCTTGGCTTCACAAGGTAAATGGCAAACAGCAAGGAAATAGCGGTTAATGTTTTTTCACCTCCGGAGAGCAAATCAATGGAGGTGGGGCGTTTGCCACGCGGCTTCGCGATAATTTCGATATTGGCTTCAAGGGGGTCAACGTCCGCTTCGAGACGCAGGTCGCATTCATCGCCGGGGTCGAATAATTCCTTGAAGATGGTGATAAAGTTTTCGCGTATCTTTGTGAATGTTTCAATAAATTTATTTTGCGCCGTCGTATTGATTTCATCAATAGTTCTCAGCAGCGTTTGTTCCGCTTCCAACAAATCATCCCGCTGCTGGGTAAGGAACGTCAGCCGCTCGCTTTCGGATTGATATTCATCGAACGCTTCAAAGTTGATTGCGCCCAATGTTTTCTTACGGTCTTTGAGCGTTTTCACCTCTTCTTCCATCAGAGCGATGTCCACAGCCGATTCGTCGGGAAACTCCTTTACTTCGAGCTGCATTTCAAATTCTTCCTTTGCCCGTCTCCTGAGATGGTCAATCTGGCTTCGGACTTCCGTCCGCTTCATTTCAAATTCATGCGCCGAGGAGACTGCGTCTTCCTGAAGCCTTCGTTCGTCTTTCAGCTTTAGCTCGATGCGATGCACTTCGTTCCGTTTTTCGGAATGGATGCTTTCGATTTCTTCACGTTCACGCTCCTGCGCTTCAAGCTCATTCTGCATTTTCCCGATTTCGAGAGTTTGCGTCTCTATCTGTGTTGTGAGCCTGTTGATTTCATCTCTGGCGCGGGTAATTTCATCTTCACGCCGAGCATACGTCGTCATCGTATCTTCAAGCAATTTCACGACCCGTTCGGAATCCTTCTCAACGTTGCTCAACTCGCTTTGCAGCGTTACCAGCGCCATGCCTAATTGATTCGCCCGCCCGGATGTTTCTTTGAACTGCTGCTCAAGAATTTCAAGATCATGCTGGGCTTCGGCGACTGTCGCTTCAACCTCAGTTTTCTGCTGCTCAAGCGCGCTTAGCTGCTCAACGGCAAGCGTATCCTGATTCTGCCACGCTTGAATCTCGCTCCATAACGCTTCCTGTTCCTGCTGGTGACGCGTAATGCCTTCCTGCGCATGTTTCTTCTCGAACTCTACCTGAGCGATTTGCATCTCAATTTGCGTCATCTCCCTTTCGATAGATTTGACAGCCGCGGCAAGCTCTTCCAGGCTCAATGCTTCAAAGGAGGTCCCGGCGCTTTGAATTCTCGCCGTTAGGGTTTCCAGCTCGGTCTGAAGCAGCGCAATTTCCGCTTCGACTTCTGCAACTTTGGTTTTCTTTCCGAAGAGCGCGGGAGCTTCCGTTGTCGAGCTTCCGCCGCGAATAAATCCTGAACTGTGTATCAGCTGCCCTTCGGGAGTAACACAGGAGAGACCGACATACGAAGAGAATATATCCTGCGCCTGCTCAACGGATTCCACCAGGACGATATCATCCAGCAGGAAGTCAACGAGCGCGCGGTATTTCTCCTCGCAACGGACGACGCCTTTTAAGTAGAGGAACGAACCTTCATTCTCTTCCCGAATATGATACATGATGGGAACGCGTTCTAAGCAAACCAGAGCCGCCTTCCCGTGCTTGTGCATACGCAGCTCTTTGATTGCTTCAAGGGCGTCGCGTTCATGCTCGACCACAATCAACCGGGAGAACTCGCCGAGCGCGGCTTCGAGCGCCGACTGGTAGCGGTCGCTCGTTTCTAAAATATCGGAAACACTCAGGAAGTTTTTCTTTTTCCATTCTTCATTCCGGAGAAGATAGGCGGAGCCATCAACGACGGATTCGCCGGTTTCAAAAAATCCGTTGAGGAACGCAATTTTTTCAGTTCGTTTGTCAATTTCGTTTTGCAGCTCGAGCGAGTGTTTTACCATCGCATCAATCTCAAGCTTCATTTCCTTTTGCAGCTTTTCCTGCTCGAAGAATTGCTTCTCCGATTCAATGTACTGCCTGCGCAATTCCCGATCCTGCCGGGTGAGGTCGCCAATAAATTCCTGACGCTGCTCTACTCCTTTTTGAAACAGCTCGATTTCTTCCTGTGAGCGGTCAATTCGACCTTTCGAGTTATCAATCTTTGTGCGAAGACGTTCATGCTCGCCCCGCTTCTCAACCACTTCGCGGGCAAGCATTAATTGCTTATCGTTTAACGACTGGACTTCTTCTTTTTTCGCTTGATACCGCTCAGCCGATTGTTGCTTTGCCTGCTGAGCTTCGGCGTGAGCAACCTTCGCCCGCTCGTGTTCGCTCGAAAGTTGTTCATTTCTCCGCCGGAGAACGGTTTGCTCCTGCTCCAGGGTTTCGCGCTGAGCGCGTAAATCCAGCTTTTCTTTTTCGTAGCGTTCGATATTGGATGCAAGAGCATTGCGCCGTTCTTTTGCGACAAGCAGGCTTTCTTCCTGCTTGTGAAGATGCTCCCGTTGTTGAAGCACGGTATGCTGCACGTCGCTCATTCGCTGCTCGATTTCGGTCAAGCTTATTCGAAGCTCGTCAACCCGTTTTTCCTGCACGGAGACGATATCCTGAACCTGCTTTCGTCTCTGCTTCGCTTCCTCATATTGCCGTTCATAATATTCGAGTTTCTTGTAGAGGCTGCTGTATTGCCGCTCAAGCAGTTCAATTTCAATTGTTTGCAGACGCGTCGCGACCTCATTGTACTGCTCTGCTTTGCGCGCTTGCCGTTCGAGCTGGTTGACTGTTTTTTGAACTTCTTTCACGATGTCGTTCACGCGGGATAAGTCCACCCGGACTTCGTCTAATTTCCGGTACGCGGCTTTCCTGCGATGTTTGTACTTGGTAACTCCTGCCGCTTCTTCAAACAAGCGTCTTCGCTCATCGGCAGTTTCGCTGAGAATCGTTTCAATCATTTTCAGCTCGATGACGGAATAGGCGTCGGGTCCCATCCCCGTATCCATGAAGAGGTCGAGAATATCTTTCAACCTGCATTGAACTTTATTGAGGAGATACTCGCTCTCGCCGGAACGATAGACGCGGCGGGTTACTGTAACTTGAGAATACTCCGTCGGCAAGATGCCTTTGGTATTTTCAATCATCAAGGAAACTTCCGCCAGCCCAAGCGCGCGCCTGTTCTTCGTGCCGTTGAAGATAACGTCCTCCATTTTATCGCTGCGGAGCGTGCTATACTTCTGCTCGCCCAGCACCCAGCGAATCGCATCAACGATATTCGTTTTGCCGCATCCGTTCGGACCCACGATTGCCGTAACGCCCGAATCGAATTTTACGTCAATACGCTGCGCGAACGATTTGAACCCTATAACTTCTAAATTTGATAGATACATGGTTACACTCAGTATGTGAATTTATTCACCAAAGCACAATATACCATTGAACGTATTCTTCTACCGCGCGAACTCATCCCCCTTCCCCCTTCTCTTGGTAAGAGAAGGGGGATTGAGGGTCTATGACCTCGTAGAGGGGTTGAGTTCGGTGGGTTACAACAAATCTCATTGTAATATGTGTCTTTGTTTAACATCACTCAGTATGTGAATTTAGCAGACTGAAGAAGATATTTCAAGTAAATCGAGGTTGATTGCGTGTAATCAAAGTAGCCATAAATTGCGGCAAGGCAGAGCGCTACAAGCAGCAAGCCGCCGCCATAGACTTTTACAGGGTTCACATCGTAAATAATGGAAATGCCTTTCAGCAAGCGCAAGAATACCCAAGCATTTATCACAAGAACTATTGCCGCTACGGTATAAATATAGAAATGGTTTTCCATCAAGCGGTACACTATCATGGCAATAGGAATAAGAACGATATACGGAAGCAACGACCACATCGTTACGGAAAACGCATGATAAAAATGAACGTGGGTTCGTACCAGCATCGCGCAGAGACGCACCAGAACAGCAAGCATGAAAATTTTCATCATCAGCAATACCGAGATAACCATGATGAACTTGGGCGGCATCCATATCAATTGCACAAACCATTCCTTGAGGGTATCGTTCATGAACTGGCTTAACAAGTTATCGAGAAGAACGCTTTCACGGTAATGCGTCAATACGCTGGAAAAAAGAATTGACCATGTGATGGAAAAGACGAACAACAGAACAATCGAATGAGTCCAGGCAACAACCCTCTGGTCGCGAATATCGGCAAAGAAATTATAGCTTCGCAAGAGCGCACGGTTGACGCTCTCGCGGAATCTCCTGTTGCCGTTATACAAGAACGCGAACCCAATCAGGACAACAAGCCCGGCAAGGACATAAATAATGGGCGCGCTTGGCGCATATTTTCCGAACGGCAACGCCTGCACTTTCTCGCCATTGTATAACGAGCGGGTTACATCAAAGGCGACGCGTTTCTCCCTCTCGTAATTCACGATGCCCATTGTTTGCACATACGGGTCACTCGAATGTGTCGTAAGCGCAGGCCGGTCTCCGCGCCAATCTGCATACGCCCAGAGGATACCGCCTGCAATTTTTGTCTCTTTAATCACGTCGTAGCATTGCCTGATGTAATGTCCCTGCGCTTCGAGCGAGCGGGGGTCGCTATAGCCATTCCGGTTGCCGGATTCAACATTTTTCCCGAAACGGGCAAGGATAACAGGCTTTTCTTTCGCTGCCTGCCTGCACAGGTTAATCTCGTTCCGGAGTGTTGCAACCTCTGTTTCGTAGCTATTCAACGCGATAATATCGGCAAATTCAAAACACGGGTCGCTGGAGCGGCGACTTGCAAAATACATCGGTCGCGTATCTACTGTTTTGATGATTGCGCTTGCCGACTGCACATATTCACACTTCCCGTTCGGGTCGAGCTCAAAATCATCGCCGATGCCCCACGCCAAGACCGAAGCATGATTGACATCGCGGGCAACCATCTCTTTCAGGTAGGTGCTTGCAAATTCCTGAAAATACTCTTTCAACAAAATTTCGTTCGGGACTCCGACGAGCGGAATATCCTCCATCACCAGCAGACCATACCTATCGCACAACGCGATGAGATACGGATGAGGGGGATAAATAAATCGAACAAGATTCGCGCCGAGAGATTTGATGGAAATAATATCCCGCTTCATTGCATCCCGCGTAAGCGCGGAACCATACGACGGGTGATCCTCGTGATACACAATGCCCTTCAGCGGCGTAGCATTATTGTTGATAACCAGCTGACCGGATTTCCATTGAAACTGGCGTATTCCAATTTCGATGGAGTATTCGTCTATCGTTTTCAATTCTCCAGCATTCTCTCTGATGACTTTGCATTTCACAAGATAGAGGTCGGGAAATTCAGGCGACCATAGTTTCGGTTCATACAACGTGAGGGTCGCTTCAACGCCTGCAAGCTTATTTTTCTGAACCGTTAGAGGAATTGAATTGCTTCGGCTTGCAAGAGAGTCTCCATCGTGGTAGTATGCTTCAGCGACAAACGATAGCCCGCCGGTCAACTCCTCATTCAGTGAAAAACCCCGGTCAACGATTTCGGGAGTAATGCGAACCGTTGCGGTTCTGCCATCGGATGAAATTGCCGTTGTCATTGCAACATCGTCAATATAGAGCTTGGGTGTGGCGAGAAGATAGATATCCCTCGTGATGCCCCCATACGAACGCCACCCGCCAACCTGTTGACGAAGAGGCAACGTCGTTTTGGGAGTTAGCTCGTTATCCACAGAGACGGCAATAGTATTTTCACTTCCGGCTTGGAGAACATTGGAGGGAACGGGAACGGTAAAAGATGAGTAGCCCCCGAGATGCCTGCCCACAAGATTGCCGTTCATGCTAATCTCGCTCTGGTAATTGACGCCATACATGACAAGCTGAAATGAATACATATCCAGCTGGTTGGCTTTAATCTCAAAAGTTCTTAAAAATGTTGTCTTCGCAACAGCATCATATGCGCCGGGAACTGAAATCTCCTGCCACTCTCCGCCATCCAGAGAATAGCGCCATTGCCCTGCAAGATCTATTTTCAGGCGGGTCGGCGAATCGAGAAATAAAGCGGCATCCTTCCCTTTTGCAGTAGATTCACCATTTTCAAAGAATTTGAGCTGGGGAAAGGTTGTACAAGTTACAACCAGGAGGCATAGCGCTGCCCGAAGAGTTCTTTGCAAAGTACGTATAGTGGATGAGACCTCGATAGCTTTATTCCGAG
>SCUC01000483.1 GCA_004322375.1 Bacteroidota bacterium | reverse complement strand
CGCCAATTTGTAAAATTTTGTCAGGGCGGGGAGAGTGATATACGAAAACCACCTGTTCTTCAGGGCTTACAACCCAGACGAGCTTGGTTCCGTTTTGAAAATATTCCACAATTTTTTGGTGCTGGCTTTCGATTGTATCAGAGGGTGAAAGAATCTCAACGGCAAGATCAGGCGCAAAGTTCGGAAAAGTTTTCGGCGGACGTTTGTAACCCTTTAGCTTTTCTTTTGATACGAACGAAACGTCCGGTGAGCGAACATTTCCTTCGTTCATTCTGTATCCGACACTTGATCCCCAAACAAAACCGAGGTTATGTTTTCGAACATACGCCCGGATGTTTTCAATAAATGTTGCGCCAACCTCTTCATGTTCGGGTCCAACAGGTATCATAATAAGTTCTCCATCCACGAGTTCACATTTATTCCCCGGATGCTCAAGGGACATCAATTCCTCGTCTGTCCAGGTTTTCTGTAATGTTAACGTTTCCATCTCAATTAAAACACTGCAGGTTCTTCATAAATGCCAAAGACTTCCGCCAACGCGTTGCACATCTCTCCGAGCGAGACGTACGCTTTTGTGCATTCAATCAAGCGGGGCATAAGGTTTGTGTTCTCTTCGGCAGAGCGACGAAGAGCATCAAGGGTTTCTTCTACTTTCATGGAATCGCGGCTTGCGCGAACATCTGCAAGGCGCTGGCGCTGTTTCTTTTCCACTTCGGGAGAAATTACTAAAATCGGGATGTCAATCTTTTCATGTTCCTCGACAAACTCATTCACGCCGACAATGATTTTTCCTTTTTTATCCAGCTCTTGCTGGTAGTGGTACGCTGCCTCTGCAATCTCCCTCTGGAAAAATCCCGCTTCAATCGCCGGGATGACTCCGCCCAGAGCGTCTATTTTTTCAAAATAGGCTTCGGCTTCTTTTTCCATCTTATCGGTTAAGGATTCGATGAAGTAGCTGCCGGCAAGAGGGTCTATCGTGTTTGTGACTCCGATTTCATGCGCGATGATTTGCTGGGTACGTAATGCAATTTTAACTGCCTTTTCACTCGGCAGAGCAAGCGTTTCATCCATGGAATTGGTATGCAGTGATTGCGTTCCTCCAAGCACTCCTGCTAAGGCTTGATATGCCGTACGGACGATGTTATTTTCCGGTTGTTGCGCGGTGAGCGAGCAGCCTGCGGTTTGCGTATGAAAGCGAAGCATCCACGAGCGGGGATTTTTTGCCCCGTACTTGCCGCGCATTCTCCGGGCATAGATTCTTCGCGCGGCGCGGTACTTAGCGATTTCTTCAAAGAAATCTAAATGCGAGTTGAAGAAGAACGAGAGACGCGGAGCGAATTCATCAATATCCAACCCGCGTTCAATTCCCGCTTCAATGTAGGCGAAGCCGTCTGCCAGCGTGAAGGCAAGCTCCTGCACCGCGGTAGAGCCTGCTTCGCGTATGTGATACCCTGAAATAGAAATAGGGTTCCACTGCGGCATCTCTCGCGTGCAATACTCGAACATGTCGGTGATGATTCGCATGGAGGGATGAGGCGGGTAAATCCATTCTTTCTGGGCGATGTATTCTTTCAGGATGTCGTTTTGAATGGTGCCGCGCAGCTGGTTCAGCTTTGCTCCCTGGTTCTCTGCCACAGCAATATAAAAAGCAAGAAGCATTGCGGCGGGAGCGTTGATAGTCATTGAGGTTGAAACATCGGCAAGCTTGATTCCCTTGAAGAGAATTTCCATATCGGCAAGAGAACTGATGGAAACGCCGCAAATTCCTACTTCGCCGATTGATAAATGGTCGTCTGCATCGCGCCCCATGAGCGTCGGTAAATCGAATGCGACGGAAAGCCCGGTTTGTCCATGCTTGAGCAAATAATGATAGCGTTCGTTTGTTTCTTCGGGTGTTGCGAATCCGGCAAATTGGCGCATTGTCCAGAGCCTGCCGCGGTACATGGTGTTATGAATTCCGCGTGTGTAAGGGAACTCGCCCGGGAACCCAATATCGTTCAGAAAATCTACGTGGGCAACGTCATCCGGTGTGTATAACGGCTCAATCGGCTCGCTGGAGACTGTTGTAAATTTCAGTTGCCGTGAAGGAACTTTTGCCGCCTTAGCAGCCCATTCCTGCTTTTTAAGGCGGATATCGTCAAGTTGTTCTGAATTCATTACTTGCGTTCAATATGATTGTGAATACTAATGCAAAATACGAATTATAGGGTAGGTTTGCAAAGGTGCATAGGGTAGTGTGAGCGGTGAGCAAAGAGCATAGACATCGGTATGATTTGCGATATGGGATATGAGATGTGGGATGTGATCGGTGAAAGGTAGTTGGTGGTAGGTAGTAGGTAGTAGGTTAAAAGGGATTTGTGGTAAGGGCTGTAAAAGTACGTCACAGTGAGCGGAGTCGGACTGTGATTTTGTAGCAAAAAACGAGCTTCGTCTTTGTTCAGCCTAACGAAACCTACACTTTTGAGACAGCTCCATTTTTAAGTGTAATTTTATTTACTCAAGTTGACCGTTTTCTATTGCGTTACAATAAATGATGACACTATACTTATTTAAGTCCTGTAAACAGGACTCGTTAGGCAAAGTCCGATTTATCGGACTTGGAAATTCATAGCGTGACCGTTTACGGTCATGCGCTCGGGCTTTAATTTTTCTTATTGTTAAAAACCGGTCAACTTAAGTTATTTAATTATCACCATCCGTTTTTCATCCGTGAATGTTTCCGTCACGAGACGGTAGAGATAGACCCCACTTGGAAATTCCTTTGCATCCCACTCCACTCTCTGATATCCCGCGTTCTGCATCCCGTCGAGCACGGTAGCAATTTCCTGTCCTAAGACATTATATATTTTCAGGGTAACATAACCGGAAACCGGCAACTGGAAACTGAAAACTGTTATTGGGTTGAAGGGATTGGGATAATTTTGCATCAGCTCGAATTTTTCTGGGAGCAATTGCTCTCCTGAGACTTCAATCTTCACGCCGGTAACGTTGGGGTCTGTGATAGAGATACTTCCTTTTCCTCTCATTACTACGGGATGCAGCTTATCACCTGAGCCATGCTTGAGAGTAAGCGTTCTTCCATTCGTTGATGATATATCCCACGCGAATCGCACAGGGTACGATGGGGATTGGATTTTGATTGTGTAGCCTGAATTCTCTTCTGCAAAGACTTCAACCATTCGTTGAGAAGCGAATCGTGCATCAAAAACTCCCTGCAAGGGAAGTGGGGGTAACTCATACGCGGCGAGAGTTTTTTTCAACTGCTCTTGTTCTCCGAGATAGAGAGTTTGCTCATCATCAGAATTGGCGGTGATAACAAATTTGTTGAAATTAGCTAATCCATCAATAACTGTTTCTTGTTTAGCCGGCGCTGCTGAAGGGGGACCACACTCTAAACATACAGTTCCGGCGCCGCTAGCCTTTACCCAATAACAATGACCCGGTGTGAGAGTAGTAACTTGCCGATAACCATTATCATAGCCAAACCAGCTTGCGCCAGCGACATTGGCGTCGTCAATGCTAGAAGTCGGAACAAGACAAGATATACCGCCTATCATATTCCAACCAGGAACAACATCAATGCACGTATCGGTAATAGGAACACCCGGATAGCCGACAATTTGGCTGCCGTTAAATTTTATCCAATAACACTTTCCCGGTTCCACTGTATCAACCGGTTGAAACCCATTTCCTACGTACTGGAAGGCAGGCGACACAGCGGAGGGAAATAAATGTTCAACAGAGTAATTGTTATCCAAAGGATAGCGACTGACAGTAACCATATTCCATTTATCATTAACATGAGTAGCTGAAGTTTGAATAAGACGGATACATCTGCCATTTTTTGGTCTGGTTTCAACCGGGTATCCATTTTTATTAACATATATCCAGGGAGCGTCTCCTAAATTATCAATCGTGTCAGCCTGTACTCCAACTAGAGCCATGGTATCAATTCCAGCATTGCCGATGTCATCATACTGAAAGGAGATAGTACCATCACAGGTGTTAAGGATAATGCGGATCAAATTAACTCTATCTTCAATAGGATCAGAGCCAAAGACGCCTAATGAATCCCACTGAACAATAAATTTACATCCGTCATTTTTGTACAAAATATGCCCCCATTGCGGCGGGCCAGGACTGCCGGCGGTATCTCCGTACCAATAATCACCCCATAACCCTGCAATAAACGGTGCAGGAAAGTAGCCGTCATCTACCGAATCTCTCATGTTATTATGGGGGAGAATATTATCAGGAAATGTGAATCCTGTTGTATAATGCCCGTTTGCATTCACATCGAGAGTTTCGGCGGCTGTTTTGGAGAGTGCAATTGCGCCGTTCACGCCAACCCAGGCGTAATTGTATTCTTCACCGAAAAGATAGAAGGGGTTGCCAAGAAAAAATGGTCCTGCCGTGCCATCATCTTTCGGATTGCGGATATCCTCATCAGGAGGGGCAAAGAATGCAGTTGAAGGAATTTCTGTTCCTGTCGTGCTGATGTCAACCATAGCACAGCTATCATGTACCTCCGTTAAAAAGAAGTTATTCTCAAGTTCTGCAATTAGATACGTACCCTGCGGAAACGTTGAAGTTAGTCCTTTTGTATCCGTGGCTACAATAGAATAGCTCACTTGAGTCCATGCAGGGAACGCGGGTATTTCTCCCTCCCATATATTACCTCCGATGTCAGTCATCGGGGCAGCGCCGGATGATTCAGAATGATCCGCAAAGGAGTACGTTGTGTATGATATCAACGCTTCATCAATTCCGGCTTCTGTCGGGTCTGAATAATCGCAGTCCTGCAATTCAACGCTTACAAGCCTTGGGTCAGTTGATATTGTGATGCCTAATGGTTCAGAGGATAACAGCTCCGGCGGCACATTATCTATTGTTGTCAATGAGAACCAGAATAAAAATGCTGCTACATCGGTTGTATCATTCGAAAAACCTCCACGCGCAACCCATCCGCGTTTCACTAGTTCAGTCGGTATTCCTGCGCAGTTTGATGGACCGGAATCGTGTTCATAAAATTTCCAGTTTGGTGAGGGATATAAATCCTGATATCCTTCATCCCTGTTCCCCTGCCCTGTTAAGAATTCTGTACGGTCATCAACAACGTGGGTCGCCGGACTGTTGACTCTAAACGAAATGAAAAATTGGTCGCCTGCCGTAACGAACAGCGGGGTAGGCTGTTCAGCCAATGCAACAAAGTTTAATCTTCCGAGAGGTTCGGTTGCATTGCCGGGATGGTGTTTCGTCGGGAATCCACCGAGGCCCCAAAGCTCTTCTGCAAACGGAGGTCTGCTTGGCGTGTTTCCGGCAATCGTTGAAATCCATGTTGTATCGGTAGCATCTTCCGGAAATGCCGCTATGCCGCGGTCTAAGTCGTTGGTGTTATTCCAGTAACCCCAGTTCTGACAAGGCGGGTTATACGGTCCCGGTCGTGCGCCAGGTCCGAATTTTGGACCTATGACTGACCTGTGGACGCGAAGGTAAAGCAACGAATCTTTTGCCCCGACAAGTCCTAACGCCTGCCAGAAAATTGTGTCAATGTTGCCAGAACTATTCGCAACGAACCATTGTCCCATGACATCTTTATGTTTTGCACCGAAGTTACTATACGGGGTCTGGAATTTGCTAATCGTCCACCCATCAAAAACCGAACCGGAACAAGCCGCGTTACGTGCGCGTTCAGCATCTCTGACGCGAGCCTGAAGTATTGCACTGGCACTGGTTTCTTCATCTATCGGTATTACCTCTTGATGAGGAGTAACAAGGTAACGTTTCTTTTTCCCTTGCGCTACAGGGCTATTTGCCGCCATGTTGCCTTGAAGAGAAGCGCCATTGTTCTGATGTAATTCCGCTTCATTGTTCACAATAGAGAGAACGCTTTCTCCTTCTCTTATCGGTGTAATTTCGTTGTTATATGAAACAACGTTTCGGTCCTGTGAAAATAGCTGTATCGTTGCTACCCAAAGGAATAATATCGAGTATTTCATGATATAACCTTGATAATTTTGAGCGTTATGTGAATATACTACATGTTGTTATTACGGTGTCTATTTAATTATCACCATCCGCTTTTCATCCGTAAATATTTCCGTCGAGAGACGGGAGAGATACACCCCGCTTGGGAATTCCTTTGCATCCCACTCTTGCATCTTAAATCCTGCATCTTGCATCCCGTCAACAAGTGTGGCTACTTCACGTCCGAGAATGTCATAGACTTTTAACGTTACGTAGGTTGGTACGGGAAGCGAGTAACGTATCGTCGTTACAGGGTTGAAGGGATTGGGATAGTTTTGCATCAGCTCGAATTTTTCTGGGAGCAATTGTTCTCCTGAGACTTCAATCTTCACGCCGGTAACGTTGGGGTCGGTGATGGAGATGCTTCCTTTTCCTCTCATTACTACGGAATGCAGCTTATCACCGGAACCATGCTTGAGAGTAAGCGTTCTTCCATTCGTTGATGCCACATCCCACGCGATTTGCACAGGGTACGATGGGGATTGGAATTTGATCGTGTAGCCTGAATTCTCTTCTGTAAAGACTTCCACCATTCGTTGCGAAGCGAATCGTGCATCAAAAACTCCCTGCAAGGGAAGTGGGGGTAACTCATACGCGGCGAGAGTGTTTTTCAACTGCTCTTTTTCTCCGAGATAGAGAGTTTGCTCTCCACCGGAGTGAGTAGAGATTGTGAATGTGTTGAAATTCTTAAATTCATTTTCAAAAGGTTCCTGTTTAGTCATCTCTGCCGTAGCTGTATAACAATCGAGATGGATAGTTCCAGCGTCGGTCGCTTTTACCCAATAACATTGTCCCGGCATCAATGTCGTTACTTGATAATAGCCCCAACCATAACCGAACCATGAAGCGCCAGCAACGATTGCATCATCAACGCTTGCGGTTGCAATCTTACAAGAGATGCCTCCTATCAAATTCCAACCAGCAAGAACATCAATAGACAAAGAAGTAACAATAGGTCCCGCTTCTCCTACTATCTTGCAAGCATTAGATTTTACCCAGTAGCAATGCCCGGCAAGAACCGTGTCGAATGGAACATAGCCGCCGGTGGTATATTCAAATGCCTTCGACGTTGCCCCGGGAAATAAATTATGTATCGAATAGTTGCTATCATCTAACATTGGATAAACCGGAACCATATTCCACTTATCGCATACATAGCTCGGATTCGTTTGATAAAGCGTAATACATCTTCCATTTTGAGGTTTGGTCTCCAATGGCCCGCCGCGAGTATTAACGAGAATCCAGGGCACAGCATTTAGCGCTTCAGTAGAGTCCGCCTGAACTCCGACAAGAACGGTTGTATCTAAACCCGCCATACCAACATCATCATATTGGAAAGAAATCGTGCCATTGCATTTGTTTAGGAGTATCCGGAATTGTATCTGATCAATAAAATTATCTCCATTTCGCGTACGCACAGCTATGGTATCCCATTGGACAATAAAATTACAGCCTTCACTTTTATGAAGAATATGCCCCCACTGAGGCGGGTTTGGTGAACCGATTGTTTCTCCATAAAACAAATCATTCCAGAATCCTGCAATAAAGGGAGTAGGAAAGTAACCGTCATCTGCCGAATCTCTGGCATTATTATCGGGGAGACTATTATCGGGAAATGTAAATCCGGTTGTATAATACCCGTTTGCATTCACATCAAGAGTCTCTGCTGCTGTTTTGGAGAGTGCCATTGCGCCGTTCACGCCGACCCAGGCGTAATAGTATTCTTCCCCGAAAAGATAGAAGGGCCCGCCAAGAGCAAATGGTCCTGCCGTGCCGTCATCTTTAGGATTGAGAATATTCTCATCGGGAGGAGCGAAGAACGCAGATGAAGGTATTTCTGTTCCCGTCGTTCTGATGTTAACCGGAGTGCAGCTATCGTTTACTTCAGTAAGAAAGAAGTCATTCTCAAGTCCTGCTATGAAATATGAATCTTGCAGGAATATCGCTTCCAATCCCATAGTATCAATTGCAGTAATGGAATATGTTACCGTTGTCCATGCAGGTTGACCGGGGATATCAGCTTCCCAGGTATTTCCACCAGTATTTATAAGCGTAACTGTCCCGCTTGATACTGTTCCCGTTACGTTGTTTAGAGTAGAATATGAAATATACCCTTCCGTAACACCTGCCTGAGAAGGGTTTGAGTAATCGCAATCTTCCAACTCAACAAGAACATGGCGCGGTTCATTGGATATTGTTGTACCTAATTGCCCATTCGTTGAGATCAATTCGGGTGGAACGTTGGCAGTTGGAGAGATAGAATACCACCAGTTAAAAGCAGCTGATGTTCCTGGGTCAGAAAGGTTGCGAGCAATCCACCCGATTGGAACAGGAGAAGGTCCACAGGAGTCGCTTGGACCATCTAGTTCATCATAATATTTCCAGATTCGTGAAGGCGCGACTTCGTTCAATTGTGTAAAACGAAATTCTATTCTTGCATCAGGCAAGGAGCCATGATAATAAGGTTGAATAGTTATAAAGAAGAAATCGCCTGCAACTACATTTACTGGTGTTGGTAAGTCAGCCATTACGACATATCCAGAAGTGATTGAACAAATTCCACCCCACAGTTCAATTCCAAATAGCGGATAAGATGCAGAATCGCCTCCAACGGTGGACACCCATGTACCATTCGGTATAACCGGGTAGGGAGAGGGTTGATTCAAAAAATTATCATAGTAATATCCCCAAGGTGTGCAGGGCGATGGATATGGAGCATGACCGGGACCTGACGTATCGTTGACGTTTGCTTTGTATATGCTTACATATGCCGACTCGATTGATGAAGCAGTTATGGAAAAAAATATCGTATCTATGCTTCCGGTATATTTTGCTTCAAACCACATGGCGGCAGCTTCCCCCGGTTTAACATTTAATCCCCCGGATATGAGATAAACTTCAGGGTATCCATCATAGAGATAACTGGAACAGCTGGGCGTAGATGAGGGGTGACCTGAAATTGATTTATGGCGGGGTTCTTTGTACTGGTTTCTTTCCCTGAGATGAGTCACTTCATTAGTAGGTGAAACAACGTAACGCTCTTGGGGAAAAATCTCTATTAAAGGTATCAACAAAAAAAGTAATAAATATCTCATAACCTGCTCCTCGTATTGTTAATTATTGTAGGTGGTAAAACGTTGTGTCATTAAGAAAGAACAGACACACTGATAGGATGATGGAAGAGTCCTCAGCACGGTCACTGTTGCAGGACTCGATGCTCGATATGGTTTGAACTGCGAGTAATTCACGTGATGCATCCGAAATGTGAAAACTAACGCTATTGGTTTAGAAATAACATAGTAATATTTTTATAAAAAGTCAAGGGTAATATTCCTTTTACTAAAATATTGGTGAATAGTTTGTAAAAGGTGAATGAATTAACCTAAGGGTAGTGCCAAAAACTACCAAGGCTCCACTCTGCGTGATCGCAGAGTGAAGAATACTATTTGGTCAAGTTGTTTCTACGAGGACGCTCTGCGAGCCGTTGGCAGAGACGGACGATAGGGTTTTTGAACACTCCCTCCTATGTGCTTCTTGGCGTTTACAAAATGTTTTTGTACACTATGGCGTCCCAGAGTAAAAAAAAATGAACGAGCAAGCGAAAAATATGTTTGAGCTCCTTTTCGAGTCAGTTCCGGATGGGCTGCTTATCGTAAACGAGAAGGGGAGAGTAATCATGGCGAATGAGCAGGCAGCGCAAATGTTCGGGTATTCTCGCCCTGAATTAAGCTTGTTGCCGTTGGAAACGCTGATGCCTGAACGATATAGAGCATCCCATATTAAATACAGGTCGGCATTTTTTGAAGCTCCTAAAGCTCGCGTTATGGGAGCAGGGATGGAACTCTTCGGCTTGAATAAAAATAACAACGAGTTTCCGGTTGACATAGCTCTGGGGACAATTCAAATGAATGGTTCTAACCATGTGCTTGTTATTATACGGGAAACCGCACACTTAAAGAGCAAAGATGAAGCGTTGCGCAAAAGCGAGCAACGATTGGCTGGAATATTGAACAGTCAGGAGACTTTAATTGTTCGTGTTACGCCTCAGAATATTATCACATACATGAATGAAGCGTATGAACGCGCGTATGGATTGAAAATAGGCGATACATTTTGGGTAAAAGTTCACCCGGATGATGAAGTAAAAACAAGCGAGGCTTTGGAAAGATTATTGGCTCCACCTTATACCTGCTGTGTTGAGCAGCGTTCGCTCATTCATGGTGAATGGCGTACGATTTTCTGGCAGGATAGTGTTGTTCATGATGCTGAAGGGAATATCGTAGAGATTCAAGGAGTAGGATTTGATGTTACCGACCGCAATAAGGCCGAAGCTGCGGTGAGGGAATCCGAGCAAAAATACAGGAGCTTTTTTGATGAAGACCTGACAGGAGATTTCATTGTAACTCTTGCCGGGCAGGTTCTAGCATGTAATCCGGCGTATGAACGGATATTCGGTTTCTCGTCTCTTGAGGAGGCTCTCGGTGTCAATATTGTTGATTTATTTTCATCCCCGGAAGAATACAAAAGCTTAACTTCCCGAGTGTATCATGAAAAAAAGCTCGAATACATAGAGATTGAGATGAAACACCGGGATGGGAAACCTCTCAATATTGTAGCCAACATTTTCGGAAAGTTTGACGGGAGTGGACAATTGATAGAAATAAAAGGCTACCTCTTCGACGATACAAGACGAAGGAAATTAGAAAGACAGTTGCAACAGGCGCAAAAATTAGATAGTGTAGGTACTCTTGCCGGGGGTATTGCGCACGATTTCAACAATATTCTCGCGATTATCCTTGGTCATGCAACGCTCATGGAACGAACGAGAGACGATGCCATGAAATGGGAACAAAGCCGGGAGGCAATTGTAAAGGCTTCTCAACGAGGGGCTTCGCTTGTAAAGCAGCTTCTTACCTTTGCGAGAAAGACGGAGGCGAAATTTCAGCCCGTGCAGTTCAATGAACTCATTATCGAGCATAGCAAGCTCCTCTACGAAACCTTTCCTAAATCTATTTCCGTCTCTACCTCATTACAAACAAAGCTGCCATTAGTCACGGGCGATATTACGCAATTGTATCAAGTGCTGTTAAATCTCTCCGTGAACTCGCGTGATGCCATGCCGAAAGGGGGAACCCTTTCTCTCATTACTGAAGTTGTTGATGGAGTTCAGGTGCGGGCGCAATTTCATGAGGCAAAAGCTGAGAAGTATGTTAAAATACAGGTACGCGATACCGGCATCGGGATGGACGAAACGACGCTTCACCGAATATTTGAACCTTTTTTTACAACAAAGGAAGTCGGGCAAGGAACCGGTTTAGGATTAGCGGTTGTGTTTGGCATCGTTCACGACCATGGCGGGTATCTCGATGTGAAGAGTAAGCCGGGCAAAGGCACGGATGTCAGCATGTACTTGCCTACTGCTAATTGTATGCCGGAGCAAAATACCGACCAAGAAAAATCTTTGGAGGAACTACCGCAAGGTTGCGGAACAATACTTTTTGTCGAAGATGAAGAGATGCTCAATAATTTGGTAAGCACGGTGCTGCTCTCGAAGGGATATGCCGTCATCCCTGCCTATAATGGAATAGAAGGATTTGAAATATTCTTAAAACGTTCCAAAGAAATTGATGTTGTACTCACCGATATTGGACTGCCATTATTAAGCGGCGATGAATTGTATTATAAAATACGCGAAGTAGATTCTCAACAGCGCGTTATACTTGCTAGTGGGTATATTGACCCTAAAACGAAATCCTCGTTAGAACAATCCGGGGCAAAACATTTCTTACAGAAACCATATTCCTATATGGAGATATTAGAGAAGATTCGCGAAGTGCGTGACGGGTTATGAGATGTGCGATATACGATGTGTGAAATGTGATTTTAGGTCTTAGGTGATGGGTTGTGGGTGGTAGGTGCGTAAAAAAATAGATTACAAACTACAAATCCTACCTACGGTTCGTAGAACGAGCTGTAAGCCAAAAACTCTACGAGCCGTGGGCAATAAACAAAAAACAGTAAACCGGAAACAGTAGACAGGAAACTGAAAAGTAATGAGTAAATCTAAAATCAAAAATGCAGCAGCAGAGGGGGGGGGGCGCAAAGGACAAAAAATTATTATCAGGGTTGGAGTCATTTTTGGCGGGCGTTCTGCAGAACATGAGGTGTCGCTTGTGTCAGCTACATCGGTCATCGGCGCACTCGATAAAAACAAGTACGAAGTCATTCCCATCGGTATCACGCAGGAGGGAAAATGGTTAAGCTCGCCGGATGCGGTTCAACTGCTCAAAGCGAGAAGCGGAGTAGAAAAACAGCCGGAAAATATCCTCTTACCCGATCCAACAAAAAAAGGTTTAGTGCATATCAATCCGCAATCCGCAATCCGTAACCCGCAATGTCTTGATGTTATCTTTCCAATCCTTCATGGCTCATACGGTGAAGACGGAACGATACAGGGATTATTCGAGCTTGCAGGTATTCCCTATGTTGGCGCAGGAGTTCTCGGTTCTTCCGCCGGAATGGATAAGGTAATAGCAAAGCAATTATTTCAGCAGAATGCAATTCCCGTAACCCCATACGTTTGGTTTTTATACTCCGAGTATCAAGCGCAACGAGCAAAGAGGCATGATGAAATTGAGAAGCTACTCGGTTATCCCTGTTTTGTGAAGCCGGCGAACTCCGGCTCAAGCGTCGGTATATCGAAAGCGCATAATAAAAAAGAATTGATTGCCGCCATCAATCTCGCCGGTGAGTATGATAGAAAAATTCTTGTCGAACAAGGGATTGAACACGCTCGTGAGATAGAAGTGAGCGTATTGGGAAACGATGAGCCAATCGCCTCTCTCCCTGGTGAAATAATCTCGTCAAACGAATTTTATGATTACGACGCTAAGTACGTTGACGGCAAATCGAGAGAAGAAATTCCTGCAAAGCTCCCCAAAGCAATTATTAAAAAAATTCAATCGTATGCGCTTAAAGGATTTAAAGCAATTGAATGCGCGGGAATGGGTCGTGTAGATTTCCTCGTTACAAAACGGACGAATAAGATATTTTTGAATGAAATCAATACTATTCCCGGCTTTACCT
>SCUC01000482.1 GCA_004322375.1 Bacteroidota bacterium | reverse complement strand
CAAACGAATTTTACGCTCGTTTAGAGCAACAACCGATAAGAAACTAATTTTAATATTTAGGAATACCATTATGAAACGAATTCAATTTATTCTGGTACTGGCAGCAGTGACCTTCTGCTTCTCAGGTACCGCATATACACAGCCCGGACGCGGATTCGGAGAGGGAGGACCGCCTCCTGAACGCCTTGAGCGATTTAAGAAGATGCGTCTGATCGAAGTTCTCAAGCTGAATGAAGAAGAGTCTGTCCGGTTCTTTGCAAAGCAAAACGCTCATGAGGAGAAGGTTCGTGATTTTATGAAAGAGCGGAATGATGCGTTAGATGTTATAGGGGATGCACTGGATAATGCTTCTACTAAGGACTTGCAAAAGATAGCCGATAAAGTGTTGGAAATAGATGAAAGAATTTTCCGAGAACGGCAGCGCTATCAAGAAGACGTGCGTAAGCTTCTCACCCTGGAGCAATTTGCAAAATTTCTTCTTTTCGAAAGAGATTTCGGGAAACAAGTCCGCGATGTAATGGAAGGCATGGTAAAAGAACGAAGACACAGAGGGGGGAGAGAGTAGAGATTGCTGAGCACATAATAACTCCTTGAAAAAGCCCTGCTCCATGGCAGGGTTTTTTCGCTTAATAAAGAATAATGTATTCTTGAATATCTCCCTACGGATTTATATATTGCACTACTACGTATGGATCTCAAGAATAAAACAGTTCTTATTACCGGCGGTACCGGAGCGCTGGGGCAGGTCGTCGCCGAGCGATTTCTTGCAGAAGGCGCGAAGGTGGCTTCGTCGTATCTGTTTGAAGACGAGCTAAAGCGACTTTCTGAATCATTCAGAAAGAACGTTGCCGTTGTTCGCGCAGACGTTTCGGAAGATGAAGATGTTGCCGCTTTATTCAAACAAGTTGAAATGAAGCATGGCAATGTTGATATTCTCATTAACATTGTCGGCGGATTTTTGCCCAAAACGTCAATCGCTGAGACCAAAACAAAAGATTGGGAACACATGATGACGATGAATCTCAAGTCCGTTTTTTTGTGTTCTCGTGCGTTTTTACAGCAAATTGGAAGCAGCAGTTATGGCAGAATTATCAGCATGGCGGCTATGCCTGCGCTTAAACCCGGCGCAGGACGTGGCGCATACTCGGTTTCAAAGGCAGGGGTTGTAACTCTCACTCAGGTTTTAGGCGAAGAATTACGGGGAACAGGCATCACAGCAAATGCCATTGCTCCGAGTGTTATTAAAACATCTGCAAATATCAGCTCAATGCCGGATGAAGACGCCTCGAAATGGGTTACGCCTGAAGAAATTGCTGAAACGATTTTATTTTTATGCTCCGAAAGTGGAAAATCTATTAATGGTGTTTGTATTCCCGTATTTGGTGGTATTTCGTAATGTCAATGATTGAAAAAATTGCAGAAGATTTAAAAACAGCTATGAAGGCTGGTGAGAAAGTTAGGCTTGAAACTCTCCGTACAATTCGTGCAGGACTTCTTGAAAAGCAGGTTGAAAAACGTCCCACGGGTGGCATGACTCCAGAAGATGAGCTTGCAGTGTTGATTGCGGCAGCTAAAAAGAGAAAAGAAGCAATTGAAATCTACAAAAATAACGGAAGAGATGATTTAGCTACTCAGGAAGAGCAAGAACTTCTGGTTATCCAAGAATATCTCCCTAAGCAGCTTTCACCTGAAGAAATTAAAGACATTATTCAAAAAACAGTTGCTCAAGTTGGCGCGACTTCAGATAAAGACTTCGGGAAGG
>SCUC01000481.1 GCA_004322375.1 Bacteroidota bacterium | reverse complement strand
TATTAAAAAGAATTTTTATGTTGCACTCACATCAAATCAAAAACCACCCTCAACGCAATATCAATTTGCTCCAACGTTCCTTCCGATACCTGTCCTCGTATTTTTACCAATCTCTGTTGATAATCTATCGGTCTCGTTTGAAGACAATCTGCAATTGATTTTTTAGTTAACCCAGTTCCTTGAGCAGGCTCTAAGAAAACATTGGTACGGATTTGCGCTTTTTTTTCACTCCATGACGTAATCGGAACAACTTGAATAATCGGCACGCGTTGATTGTACACATCGTTGGTCACGATAATGCACGGCCGGACTTTTCCTTTTTCCGAGCCTTTTACCGGATTGAGATTGACGTCAATAATCATTCCTCGTTTCAACGGCTTCATTCGGGCCAATCCTCAATTGCGGCGTCCGTTAGCTCTTGCAATTCAGAATCTTCATTGTAAATTTCCGCATAAAGATTCGCCGATTGAATTAGCTCTTGCTTACGCAATAGTTTTTTGTATTCCTCAATCGCAGTCCGAACTACAGAACTCTTATCCTTGAAACCCAGTTTACGATAATTTTCAATAAACTGCATTTGCCCTTTTTCAAGACTTACTTTTGTTTGTTGCATATCTCTTTTATTAGTTCCTATATTGGGTCTTATATTAGACCCAATATAAGGGCTATTTATGAAATTTCCAATACCCTCATCCCCCCATCCACAAATTCCTATCCAACGTCCTATATTGTATCGCTTCACCCAAATGCTCCGGCTTTATGCTTGAGGAGTTTCCTAAATCTGCAATCGTGCGCGACACTTTTAATATTCTATCGTAAGCCCGCGCGGATAAGCCGAGCTTGTTGATTGCCATTTTAAGCAACTCCTCCCCTGCCGCATCAATCTTGCAAAATTCTTGAATCTCTTTGGATTGCATATCGGCGTTGCTGAATAATCCTTTTCTTCCTTCAAAGCGTTTCATCTGGTGTTCGCGGGCTTGTATCACGCGGGCGCGGATGGAATCCGAATGCTCACCGACTTCTTTGCTTGCCATCTCTTTGTATTTGATTGCCGGAACTTCGATATGCAAATCAATTCTATCCAGCAACGGACCGGAAATCTTTGCCATGTATTTTTGAATTTGACCAGTGTTGCATGTACATTCTTTTGCGGGATCGGTGTAGTAGCCGCAGGGGCAGGGATTCATCGCGCAGACAAGCATAAAATTCGCGGGGTAATCAATTGACATTTTTGAGCGGCTGATGGTAACGTGTCCGTCTTCAAGCGGCTGGCGCATCACCTCAAGCACGTTGCGGGCAAACTCCGGAAGCTCATCCAAGAACAGCACGCCATGATGCGATAAGGAAATTTCTCCGGGGCGTGGTATCGTACCTCCGCCTACCAGCGCGCTATCGGAAATGGTATGGTGCGGCGAGCGGAACGGGCGCGTTGCAATCAATGCGGTATCGGGAGGAAGCAATCCCGCAACGGAATGTATTTTTGTCGTCTCGATTGCTTCATCAAATGTCATGGGAGGAAGTATGGTGGGCAACCTTTTGGCAAGCATGGTCTTTCCCGAACCGGGAGGACCCATCATAATAATATTATGCCCGCCTGCCGCGGCAACCTCAAGCGAGCGCTTGACGGTCTCCTGCCCTTTCACGTCAGCAAAATCAATAGGATACTTTTGCTTTCCGGTAAAAATTTCTTTCATGTCAACGGTGCAGGGCGCGAGCGATTCGCCCGCGTCGTTCAAAAAATTCACTGTTTCCATCAACGATTCGACTGCATAAACAGAAACCCCTTCAACCATCGCCGCTTCGCGTGCGTTTGCTTTCGGCAGAATCATCCCCTTGATGCCTTCTTTCTTCGCCAGCAGCGCCATCGGCAGCACGCCGTGGACAGGGCGCAATGTTCCGTCGAGTGATAGCTCGCCCAGGATAATAAAATCTTTCAACGGCTCCGATTGTATTTGCTCTGAGGCGACGAGAAGTCCGATGGCAATGGGAAGATCAAACGCAGAGCCTTCCTTCTTCAAATCGGCGGGCGCAAGATTAACGGTAATATGATTTCCCCAGGGGTACGATAAGCCCGACGTTTTTATCGCCGCATAGACGCGGTCTTTGCTTTCCCGCACGGCATTATCAGGCAACCCGACCATGCTGAAGGAGCCTGTTCCTTTTTGAAGATGAATTTCGACATCAACTACTTGCGCCTTGATGCCATACGTACCTGCGCTATATATGTGTGCAAACATGAAACCCGTCTATAAGTGTTCGCACAAATTACTCATAGACAGATTGAGAAACAAATTTTTGTTTCTAAGCGAGTTGACTGGTTATTGCCTACGGCTCGTAGAGTTTATTTTTTTTGTTTTTAGGGAGATGAGAGTTTTTTCGGGGTTTCGGCAGTGGAATAGTTATGACGCAGGTCATAATGAACAACCTTATTGCATTAGCTAGAACTAATCTTACCCCCCCATTGTTGGTATTAGAAGGAACAATCGTAAGAACGATTGAATCCCAATAAAATAATTTCGGACAACGAAAGGTAACTACTAATGAAAAACAAAAAAATCGTTCTCACTGTGCTGTTTGGTGTGATGGTCATAGCGATAACTCTCTCGTTAACAGGCTGTATGGGAGGAAGCTATATGAGAGTATCCGCGAATATTGTTGACCAGCCAATTTGGGGACCTGTCGGATATGAATACGTTCATTACTATTACATACCCGACATTGACTGCTACTATTCCGTCCCCGACCGTCAATACATCTATTGGAATGGTTCTGTATGGATATATTCTGCGTCGTTGCCGGCGCACTATCGTTATGATCCGTACTATTCCTATAAAGTAGTCATCACCGGAAATAGGTCGTATGAAGACCACGAAATCCATCGGCAGAAATATGGGAAATACAAAGGCAAGCGGAGCCAGGAGATAATTCGCGACAGCCGCGACTCGAAATACTTCGAGCATAAAGAACATCCCGAACACCGCAAATGGGCAAGAGACCGTAAACGCTGAGAAGCGTTATTGTACTCTGACGTAAATAAATATGCGACTCGCTTTTCCTCCGGAATAATTCATTGTATAGTAATACAATTTTACTCCTAGAATAAGCGAGTCGCACATTTTAACTCATGTCTGCCCACCCACCGCTCAACTCTCTATGCTCCCCGCTCGACCTACTTCATCAACACCAGCTTCTTTACTTCCGTATAGCTTCCCGCCTTGAGTTGATACAAATACACACCGCTCGCAAATCCACCGGCGTTCCATTCCTGCATCTTAAATCCTGCATCTTGCATCCCGTCAACTAGTGTAGCCACTTCCCTTCCAAGTAAGTCATACACTTTCAAGGTTACATGACTATTAACGGGCAACTGATAACGAATAACAGTAGAAGGATTGAACGGATTAGGATAATTTTGTTCAAGTGAAAATGTGTTTGGCAATTCCGAATCACCTGCAGTAACTTTCAGGCTGATACGAGATGTGGAATTTGCCGCCTCTGGCGAGCCTCGCCCTTGGCGAGCGATTTGAACTTTGGCGCCGTTGTGCAAAGGGATTTCTCTCCCATCAACAATCAATGAGACTTGAAGATTTTCACTCGATGGATTGAAAGAAAATGTTAAGGGATAGCTTGCCGACGTTAAGGTGATGGGGAAAATACTTTCTTTACCGTTTTCAATTTTTTCAAGCATACGATTTGAGGCAAATCGCGCATCAAATACTCCTGCCGGGGGCAACGGCGGCATCTCGAAACGTTCAAGAGAGAGCTCCCTCTGCTCTGTCCCTGCAATATAAAGTTTTTGTGTGAGCGAACTATTATCCGATATGCTAATGGAGGCGAGCTTGTCAATCGCCGTAATCACATTCGTTGATGTTTTGTGAACGCCGCCTAACGTAACCGTTCCCGTATCATTCGTTCTAACCCAATATCCCTTTCCCGGCTTTAGTGTTGAGCTAATGATGTATCCGGTATCATATTCTAAGAAGTTGGTTGCAAAAATCGTATCAGTAGGTACGGGTATCTCGTGGTCAACACTCCCGATAACGTTCCATCCCTTGTTCAGCTTGATATCAACCGTTGACCGTTCGTTCCCAACAAGTATCATATTGATGGCAGATGGAAATTTTGTCCAGTATCCATAGCCGGGAATTAACGTATCGCGTCCTATATAGCCAGAAGGCATCACGAATCCAAATGTGCTGCCCGGATTTGCCGAAGGGAATACGGAAAGTGCAATATTATTTGCTCTGTTCACAGGCATGGAAACAAGATTCCATGATTTGTTTAGCTGAACCTGTACGCTCACCGCATTTTGGATGATTCTGAAACAGCTATCCTCGCCGGGCCAATTATCGTAGGGATTTAAAGTAGTAGCCGCTTCCACCCCTGTTCCGGTTTTCATCTGGTATAAATCGTAAAAATGATAATCGCCGCCGCGGTGATCTTTCACTCCCATTGCCGCTCCCCCATAAAATACGCCAAGCGTTACCGGACCATAACAAACATCAATCTGGTTCGATGTTTCATATAACCGCACTTGATAATTTAAGAACGTTGTAATATCATTTTCATAATGTGCGCGGATATTTTTCCACTGCACGACAACAATACGATTAGGAGACGAGCCAAGAGTTGTATAGGTGATATTATTCCCGGCGCCGGGCTCACCGCTGTGCGAGTCATCCCACCATGGAGCTATAAGCTTCGTCGGACGGTCGGTTGTGCCAAGGTAGGTGTTTGAGACATAATAAAAACCAAGTTGTCCCGATGAAGATAATCCGCGAATCGAGCCGGGCGTGCCAGAGCCAAACTCAACCCAGCCATTCGTGCTTATTTGAAGCGAGTCATACCAAAAGCCATCATACATAAATTGGAACGGTAAACCGAATGCTTTCTGCGCGTCATCACCTTTCGGACCGGCAGTCCCGCCGACAATTTCGGTGTAAGGCTCGTAGACTTTGCTGTAATTGAAAAAGCTGATGGTAGGACTTGAAGTTACTTCTAAGCTTCCTTTCAATGTATCGTTCGATGAATTCAAATCGCTTGCTAACGAAATCGCCTGCACTTCATACATACCTGTATCTGCGGGTATGTATGAATCATCAAACTCAACCAGCCTAAACTCGCCTACCTTCATCCCTTTCACTCTCTTAACGGTTGAAAATTTCTCGGTGAAGTTGTTTAGCACTCTGTATTGCACATCAAACGAATCAGTCTGGTTTTCTCCACTATTGCTGCGGAATGTCGCTTTGATCCCCTTCAACGTCGAACCGATAATGAGGTTGGCATTTGTTGAAGGATATACCAAGGCAAATGCTTTATAATCAAATGCAGCCGGTGTCGTGCCATCGTAGAGCTTTCGTTCATGAACACCATTGCCGTGCGTAACGCATCGTAATGCTCGATTTGAAGGAGAGATAACAAGGTCTGCAACAATTACCGCATCGGGCAAGCCATCGCCAAACGTTGACCATGATGTTCCGCCATTCGTTGAGAGATAAACGCTGATATCATTTCCTACATAGACATAGTTTGGATTTTCCGGGTCAATAACAACGGCAGTTGTCGGCACATCGGGTAATGTTCCGGTTATATCAGTCCATGAACCTCCAGCATCGGTTGATTTGTAAACCTTACCGGTTCCAAAACCACCAAACACGACATAGACTATTCTTGAATCTGTCGGGTCAATCGCTATATCAAGCGGGTAACGGTCAGGTAATGTGCCGGTTACATCTGTCCAGACATTCCCTTGATTTGTTGTTCTCCACACGCGAGCACGGGATGAAATTGGAGCGTTTCCAACAAATACCGTATCATGGCTCGTAGGGGCAATCGCCATAGAGATTGCTGGATTTCCATCCAGTACAGTATTACTATTAGTCGCAGCCCAGTTCAAACCTGAATTGATTGACTTGTACACCTTATCCTTAGCAAAGTAAAGAACAACAGGATTGGACTTGCTGAGAGCTAATGGAGCGTTCCAGCTTCCAAACCCTGAGAGCCCGGTTATATACGTAAACGAATTTCCTCTGTTGGTTGATTTATAAATACCATCTCCATACCGTGAATCTGCATACATGATATAATCATTCGTCGGGTGGATAGCAGTCCAACCGGCTTCGTCAACCACACTTCCATCCCAATGCAGCGTGCCACGATAGATGTAGCCGGGGATATGGTCTTGAGATTGACCGATTGCTATGTTTGAATCTTGTGCAGAACAAGAAAAGCCCGCGTAAAACTGTCCGGTCATCATACCAAATCCAACGTCCTGAAACGTTTTTCCAAAATCTGTCGAACGATAAATGCCGTCATCGTTAGCTGCATAAAGAACATCAGGATTATTCGGGTCGTAAGCGAAACCATGATTATCAGAATACCCGCCCGAAGTTCCCAAAAATGATGCGCCCCCATCGTCTGAATATACGATGCCTACCGAAGCATGACAGAGCAAATCAGGATTCGTCGGGTGAACGGCAATAAAATGTGAATACCACCCTTGAACTCCCCAGTAAACTGATGTCGGCAGCTCAGTCCACGTATCACCAAAGTTAGTTGTCTTCCAGAGCGAACCGACTCCCGTTGTGCTATCCGCAACACTGGCATAAACAATGTTCGGATCCGATTCGTACAGAGAGAGAGCAGTCTTTCCTGAAAAATCCGGTATGCCTGAGACTGCATTAAAAGAACCTCCTCCATTCGTTGATTTATAAACGCCATAACCCGCTGTCTTAAAATTTCCTACAGAGATAAGAATTTTGTTAGTGTCATTGTTATTAATAACAATATCATTAACAAGAGTGACCGGATACACCGGATTCCACGTAGCGCCTTCGTCGTATGAAACATACAACCCTTCTGTCGTCGCCGCCCAAATGGTGTTACCGTTTTGCGGATTCATCAGCAGTTTTTGAATTCCACTCTGCTGATTATTGCTCCAATCAAGACTCTTTGTCCATGTTTGCCCTCCATCCAATGATTTCAAAATTCCGATGCCGTAGCTGCCGCGGGTTGTGCGTATCGTGTGCCCGCCGGTCGAACCTTGATAGCGATAGACTTCACCTGTTCCTACATACATAATATTCGTATCCGCGGGGTCAATAATAATCGAGGAAATACCGAGTGCGGGGTATCCAAGAGGAACTTGCAGCCAATCGTGGTCTGCTCCCTGTGTATAAGAACGCCACATCCCTCCGCTTGCCGAACCGACATAAATTGTATTCGAGTTCTGAGGATTGACTGCCACACTAAGCGAGCGTCCCTGCAAATCAAACGGACCAATTGGTTCCCATATACCTGCAGCATTAACGCCACGCTTGTTCCGCTTGAACTGAATTTTCTCTCTCTGATATTCCTTAAAATATTTTTCTTTGTCAACGTCCACGCCGGGATAGGCGCGTGCGCTTGACCAGAAGTCTAACGCTTCCATTGCGCCTGAGCGCGAGCCTCTTCGCTCATGCTTTACTTTCTTGCTCTCCGGCTGATTGACGGGAGTCTGGAACATAGATGAGAACGTAAGAATAAATGATAGAAAGCATATTGTAACGACGAATATCTTTTTCATGGCTATACCTATAGACGTTAAAGAGTGTTAGTTTAGAATCAGAAGAACAGAACATGCAGCGAGAACGGAATGACAAAAGATTATCAAATGATACTCACAATATACTGTGAGTTTTTGAAAATGGCAATAAATTCAGTTTCCGGTTTTCTGTTTCCGGTTTCCTGTTTCCTGTTTATAGTTTGTAGTTTTTCCTGTGTCGAGGTAGAAATACCTGGAAACCGGAGACAGGAAACAGAAAACAGAAAAAATCAGTTGCTCTATAGGTCTTTTGATTTAATAAAAAAATATTCATACCTTCATTTCATCACAACATTCCATCCACTATAAATTTTATCATGAAACTCCAATTTGTTCTTTGCCTAATAGTTTTCACGCTACCGTGCTTCTCACAAACAATAACTCCGGATATATATTCCTGGTATTTGAATTTGGATGGCACAACGGGATATAACAGTCTGCCGGCAAATGTCCAATCTGTCAAATTCTCAAATAGCTACGCTTACGTCTCATGCTCCGGTATTCCTTCATATTCCATCGGACCATGGCCCGGAAACCCCAATAGCGCCTCAAACCAAAATTTTGTTTTTAAGATTGCTCGTTCCCCGCAGGTGAACAATGGAACAAAAACTGCCACTCCGCTGGGACATATTGCAGTGTTAGTCAATGGCGTAGCTATTTTCAATGCTAAGGATGCGATGTCATATAACAATCAAGACGTCTGGCACCAAAATGCCGTCATCGTCGAAGGTCCTTCAATGGATAACTGTCTTGGACATCCCCAGCAGCAGGGAGAGTATCATCATCATCAAAACCCGTTATGTCTTTACACCGGTTCAAGCAGCGAGCATTCACCTATCATCGGATTTGCTTTTGACGGCTACCCGATTTACGGCTCGTACGCGTACGCTGATACGGACGGAACAGGAGGAATTACCCGGATGAGAACAAGCTATCGGAAACGCAACATCTCGACTCGAACAACTCTTCCCGATGGTTCTGCTGCAAGCCATAATGGTCCAAATGTATCTGGCACTTACCCTCTTGGTTATTACATTGAAGATTATGAATATGTATCCGGCTTGGGGGATTTAGATCAATACAACGGACGTTTTTGTGTTACGCCAGAATACCCTGCCGGAACGTACGCATACTTTGCCACGATTGATTCATTAGACAATACTGAATACCCATATTTCATAGGACCCAGTTATTACGGTGTGGTTGTTGCAGGTAATACAGGTCCCGGAGGAGGTCACGTAACCATTTCTGAAACGGTGCTAACGTTTCGAGGGATTGTCGCGTACGATTCTTCATTCACGCTTAATGAAGATGAAAATAAAACGCTCTCAGTATCGGCGCAAGCGGGTTCCGGTTTGACGAAGACGTATGCAGTTCTTGATTCACCAAGCCATGGAACATTAACCGGAACCTTGCCAACCGTTATCTATCACCCTGACGCCAATTACTATGGTAGTGACACTTTTCTTTACACGGTATCAGCTTCTACTGCAAAAGATACTGGCTCGGTAACGCTTACAATACTTTCCGTAGAAGATTCTCTGGGTGAAGGAGAATTTTTATTGAACAATCAATGGAATCTCATTTCAGTCCCCCACTCTGTCAGCGATTACTCAACATCCGCTCTCTTCCCTACCGCTGTTTCAAATGCCTACGCTTACGCGGGTGGATATGCAGCCGAAGATACTTTGCTTAACGGTAAAGGCTACTGGTTAAAATTTAATGGCTCTCAAATTGTTCACTTTGATGGCAGCCCAATTCTTATAGACACCATTGAGGTACATACCGGTTGGAATCTTATCGGCGCGATTGGCGATTCTGTTGACGTCGTATCTATCACTTCTGTTCCGACTGGCATAACCGCATCCGATTTCTTCGGATACAATAACGGCTATTACTCGAGCGATGCATTAGAACCTGCAAAAGGGTACTGGGTAAAAGTGACTCAAGATGGAATATTCATCCTCGCTTTAACATCAAGGTAGCTATAGGTATAAGAAATTGTCAGAAAACATTCGCGGATTGTCATTCTGAACCCCGATAAATCGGGGTTCCCGTCCTTGACGAGGCTCGCCAAAGGCACAGAATGACACTATAGGTACTTTTCGGACAATTTCTAAAACCTATTACCTAACTCAACTGGCGTCATACAACATGCGCTTTCGCATCACTGTTCTAAAAGAGATTAAAAAACTGCATAGTTCAACGCGAACTCACCCTTCAGAGCCGGGAACCGTCGCTCACCTAACACCTATAACCTACCACCTACAGCTACCACCTAACATCAAACAGTAAACTGGAAACAGGAAACTCTACGAGCCGTAGGCAGAAGACAGGAAACTGTAAACTGAAAAACTTGTTTATAACCAACTTTGTTGTTACACTTGCATTGTTATGAGAAGGGTTTGTTAAGACTTATGAAACAATCTTCCAGAAAACAGCAGCGTACTGATGTCCGCACTTCCCTCACACCGGATGCTATTGAACAAGCAATCATTGATAATCTCTACCTGATTCAAGGCAGAATACCAAAAACTGCTACCCGTAACGATTGGTACATGGCAGTAGCATACACTGTACGAGATAGAATTATGCATAAGTGGATGCAGACTATCGAAACCTACATAGGGAATAAGGAAAAATCTGTGAGCTATCTTTCCGCGGAATTTTTGATAGGACCACAATTGGGAAGCAACTTACTCAATCTTGGAATTTTTGATGAGGTCAAACAGGCTGTTTCACATCTCGGGCAAAATCTTGATGAGCTGCTTGAGCAAGAAGAAGAACCGGGTCTTGGCAATGGCGGACTCGGAAGACTCGCCGCCTGTTTTCTAGAGTCTCTTGCCGCATCGCAATTCCTGGGTGTCGGTTATGGAATACGATATGAGTTTGGTATCTTCAATCAAACTATTCGCGATGGATGGCAGGTTGAAACAACAGATAGATGGCTTCATCTGGGAAACCCCTGGGAAGTTCCCAGACCGGAAATTTCTTTCACAGTAAACTTCGGTGGAACTACGGAACATTTTACTGATGATGAAGGACGGTACCGGGTGCGATGGATTCCTCACCATGCAATCAAGGGAGTAGCTTGCGATATTACAGTGCCCGGCTTTAGGGTAAACACAATCAATCTCCTTCGTCTCTGGAAAGCGGAAGCAGTTGAATCGTTCGATTTTCAGGCATTCAACCAGGGAGATTACTACAAAGCTGTCGAAAACAAGGTGTCATCAGAGAATATCACAAAAATTCTCTACCCAAATGATGATGCAATCCGGGGAAAGCTTCTACGTCTGGAACAGCAATATTTTTTTGTTTCCTGCTCATTGCAGGATATGATTAGAGTCCATCTGATGCGAAAAAATGAGCTTAAAGATTTCCACAAATCGTATGCCATCCAGCTTAATGATACGCACCCTTCTATAGCGGTTGCAGAGTTAATGCGTTTGCTCGTTGACACGCATGGAATGGATTGGGATACTGCCTGGAACATCACACACAACACGTTTGCCTACACCAACCATACATTGCTTCCTGAAGCGCTTGAAAAATGGCAGCTTCCCCTCTTTGCCAACCTGCTGCCGCGCCATCTTGAAATCATCTTTGAAATCAATCACAGATTTCTTGACGAAGTAAAAACGAAATTCAATCCGGAAGATGCTGTAATAGCGCGTCTCTCTTTGATTGACGAGACAGGCGAAAAATACGTACGGATGGCAAACCTCGCTTGCGTTGGTAGTCATGCTATCAACGGAGTGGCGGCGTTGCATACGGAACTCCTCAAGCAAGATGTTCTTCGCGATTTCTATGAGCTGTATCCTGAGAAATTCTTCAACATTACAAACGGCGTAACCCCGCGGCGTTGGCTCCTTCTTGGGAATCCACAGCTTGCTACACTCATTACAAATCACATAGGAGCCGATTGGATTCACGATATGGAAAGCGAGCTTTCCAAACTTGAGCAGCTCGTCGGAGACAGTAAATTCAGGAAACAATGGCAGGATATTAAGCGTCAAAATAAAATCAGGTTGGCATCCATCATAAAAGAGAGAACTGGAATCGTTGTCAATCCCGATTCTTTGTTCGATATTCAGGTCAAGCGTATCCACGAATACAAACGCCAGCATCTCAATATTCTTCATGTTCTCACGCTCTATAATCGGATAAAACAAAATCCATTGCTGGAAACAGTGCCTCGCGTCGTAATCTTCTCGGGCAAAGCAGCTCCCGGCTATTTCATGGCAAAGCTAATTATTAAGCTCATCAATTCAGTAGCAGAAATAATCAATTCCGATCCGGATGTTGCCGGCAAACTTAAAGTAGTTTTTCTACCGAACTTTAATGTAAAAAATGCTCATGCAGTTTACCCTGCAGCAGATTTATCGGAGCAGATTTCCACTGCGGGCAAGGAAGCATCCGGCACGGGGAACATGAAATTCTCTATGAACGGTGCGCTTACTATCGGGACTCTTGACGGCGCAAATGTTGAGATACGCGATGCGGTCGGTGAAGATAATTTTTTTCTTTTTGGCATGACCACCGATGAAATCCGCAATCTGAGAATGGAGGGATATAACCCGGCACAGTATTTTGAATCAAACAAAGAACTAAACGATATTATTAATCTTCTTACAAATGGCATCTTTTCCAAAGGGGATTTCAGTCTTTTCAAGCCTCTCGTTGATTCACTACTTTATTACGATGAATATATGTTGTTCGCTGATTATGAATCGTACATCCAATGCCAGGATATGGTCGCATCTACTTATCGAAACAAGGAACTTTGGACTACGAAATCTATTCTGAATGTGGCGCGGATTGGAAAATTTTCTTCCGATAGGAGCGTACGGGAATATTCTGAGAAAATATGGAATGTAAAACCGGTGCAAATTTCAATGAAATAGGCTGTTCTGTTTCCTGTTTACAGTTTCCATGCCTACTCGCTTTTTTGCTTTGAGCAACCACTAACCACTCTCCACACCGAAAATACCAATCGTAAAGTATAAGGTGTTAGCACAATCTGACGACAGGGCCGATGATCAAGATTGGTTGTATCCTGCTCTATCACTTCGAATCGTTTGGATGCGTCCACCGAACTGCTGACAACAACGACGAATAAAGGAGACCAGATCAATATTTTTTGGACTAATAATAGTTTTCCTATTGTCATATCTATTACGCTCTGCATGGACAAAAGTCTTGACAAACTTGCTTATTTGGGATTGAAAATTACCATCGTGAATGTTTGAATTAATCAAACTACTTTTCATGGCTTGAAATTACCACATGCTGCTAAAGCAGGATTCGCAATGACAGGGTACAAAAAGGCTTCCTAAGTTTTTTTTCCCGCTTTTCTTTCTTATCTTGACAACTTCACTATGGAACTACTAAACGACATCACTGTTCTTTTATTACCCCAGCTTCCTACCTTGCGTGAAGTTATTGAATGGGGCGGATATGCGGTCTTATTTCTTATTATTTTTTCGGAGACTGGTTTACTCATTGGCTTTTTCCTACCGGGGGATTCACTCCTAGTTACTGCCGGATTGTTCGCCGCGCAAGGTTCTCTCGATATATGGCTGTTGAATATCCTGCTTTGCATTGCCGCTGTCAGTGGCGATGCTACTGGATATTGGATTGGATTAAAAGCAGGTCATAGGCTCTATGCACGCGAGCAATCCCGTTGGTTTAGAAAAGACCATCTCATCAAAACAAAAGAGTTCTACGAAAAATACGGGGGCATCACAATTGTGCTTGCGCGGTTCATGCCTTTCGCTCGCACCTTCGCTCCGGTTGTCGCTGGCGTTGCCGAGATGAAATATCGCCGCTTTGCGATGTTTAATATCTTTGGCGGCGTCGGATGGATTACCAGCATGACGTTAACCGGCTACTTTTTAGGCAGAATGATTCCCGGCATCGAAAGCAAAATTGAATACGTCATAGCGGTTGTTATTTTCCTCTCTATACTCCCGCTTATTATTAAATATGTTCAGCATAAACTCTCTCGTAAGAATGCAAAATCGTAGTACGGTTTCCATTCCCCAGATTCCTGTTTACAGTTAGCTTTCATGCTTTATTTGAATTATTATGTGCTACAAAACTAAAAAACAAAAACTAACAACAGTAAACTGGAAACAAAAAACTGAAGACCGGAGACTGGAAACTCTACGAGCCGTAGGCAGAAGACAGGAAACTGAATAGTGAAGAAACTTACATTAACTCAATGGATTTTTGTCGGGATGGCAATAGGCTTGCTTGCCGGCTGGCTGACGCCAAATCTTGCAGTTGAACTGCGTCCGTTAAGCACAATCTTTCTCCGCCTTATTAAATCCATTATCGCCCCACTCATCTTTGCAACGCTTGTCGTGGGAATTGCCGGGCATGGCAATCTCAAGCAAGTTGGCAGGATGGGCATTAAATCTCTTATATATTTTGAAATTGTTACCACTCTAGCCTTAGTTATTGGATTAGTTGCTGTCAACATTGTAAAGCCGGGCGTTGGAGTTGGACTTGAATCAGCTCAAGCAGCGACAGAGTTTGTCGGAAAAAAACAATCCTTTTCCGAAATCCTCACTCACATTTTCCCTCAAAGTTTCTTCGAAGCTGCTGCTCAAGGGGAAGTGTTACAGGTTGTTGTCTTTACATTGATCTTTGCAATCGGACTCGCTCTTGTGCCTCAGGAAAAACGAGCAGTGATGCTCAGTTTTTGTGATTCACTTGCCGAAACCATGTTCAAGTTCACCGGCATTGTG
>SCUC01000480.1 GCA_004322375.1 Bacteroidota bacterium | reverse complement strand
GCGCGTTTGGCGCAAACGGGTACGTGCGGCTTTCGTATGCTTGCTCAATGCAAGAGCTTGAGGAGGGGATGAAGCGATTGAAACGGGGGTTGGAGAAGTTGGGGTAGTGGGCTGTGGGCGGTGCGCATGGAGCGTAGAGTATGTAGCCGAGAGAGGAGTTTCAAGTTTCAATTTTCAGGCTGTGAATGTTGAGCAGTGAATGGGGGAGATGAGAGAGTGAGTATGGCGATGCTCTATACTTCGTAGATGTGTCAAACAAATCGCTAAGTGAGAGCTTTTTAAGAATAGATTATCAGCGTTCATAAACCTCAGGTATATTGTCAGTGATGAAAACGTTGTTTTCATGGTAGAGTTAAGGGATATAAAAAGACTTTTTATCAACGTATCTTATCTTGCATTCAGATTCAAGGGAACTTGCACCATACCTTCGACTAACCCTGCTCCTCCTTGAGCGTCTAATATAAAAATCCGGGACTCATCAACTTTATGTTGGTTGATGAGGGATTCTTTAATAATTTTTGCACGATTCACGGCAAGTGAACGGAGGTCCTGGTCTGTTATTACCGTTTGAGAGAGTAATTTCTCTTTTGCTCTATCAAGAATAATTTTACGCTTTTGCTCAGCTGAACTGAGCGCTCCGGTTCGTTCTGAAGCTGTGATGAGAGAATCGGGGGAACGACTGAACGTTGTTCGATAGAGTTGTAAGAGCCTGTCTTGCTCAGCCGGGGTAAATGACTCTCGTTGAGTTCGTGCTGCGAGGCTATCCCGAATTTTATTTGTCAATGAAACCATTGCGAGCGCGAGTCTATCCGACGAATCGGAAGCAACGCCACGAATATCAAGCTGGAGCTCGGGCCGTTCTGCAAGCGCTTTTGCGAGGTTGCCTAACTTTGACGCTTGGTCGGAAGAGAGTTCTGAAAGACCGGCGGGGAATTGAACATAACTTAAATCTTCATCGCTCCCACCGAAGAGACTACCTAATAATTTGAATGGCGCGGTTACTGCTTTTGTAACAAGATTGACCAATACTTTCATGACTACAGGAAAAACAGCAAAGTCGGGGTCGTCTAGACTGCCTTCGATGGGCAGATCAAGGTCAATAACACCGCGGGTGTCTTTTAATAATGCAATTGCCAGCTTCACCGGTAAACCGGTTACATCGGGACCTTCAACAGCTTCGCCGAGCGTGAGCTGGTCAACGATAACCTTGTTTTCACCATTAAGATGATTTTGGTTGAGCTTGTATTGTAACTCAAGAGATAATTTTCCTTTGTCAATTTTATAGCCTGCAAATTTTGCAGAATATGGAGTGAATGTTGTTAGCTCGATATTCTGAAATTTCATAAGAATGTCGGTATAGACTTCGTCACTTAACGGATTGATTTCCCCCTTGATTGTGACCGGCGCGTATTTATCCACTCTACCTTCAAGGGCAACAGCGGCGTGGGAGAGCTTTTCAGAACTTAGCTCTTTAATGGAACCGTTAAGTTCCTGAATTCCGGTTGAAAAATTGGGAAGAAGAGAGAGGTCGGAGAAATTCATTGAACTGTTGCGTACGGTGATTGCTCTTATCTGCATCATCATTTTTTGTTCTTGCTCGACTTTAACGGGAGCAGAGGAACTATCGCTGGTTTGCAACATGATATGATGAATGTTTGTCGTTCGTGAAGAATCAATGATAACGCGAAGGTAGGACTCATCTGCGATAATTTGATCAATGCTACATCGGGATGGAGCGCTTGTATACTCTATTGTGTTAATAGAAAGCTGATTCCACCGAATGAAATCTTCTTGCAATACCGGGTCAATTCCTCTGAACGAGCTAACAGTGACATCGCCGTTAAAGGTTTTTTCGGCGTCACTACCTTTTTCTGTGTACGTAAGGTTTCCTTTGACTCCTAAATTTCCTGATTGGATGATGAGGCGGGAAAATTGGTCAACATACGGCTGGAATGGCTGGAGCGCAATCTCAGAACATTCAATGTTAAGATTTGCAGTAATCGGGATTAGAGTAACCGTTCCTTCTAGCGATGCAGTTCCTCCTTCTTTCAATCCTGATTGAACAGTCATTCGCATCGTGTCCCCGGTATCCATGTGATAATTCTCCAGGAGAAGGGAGACAGGCGCTAAAACAAGCCGGGCAGGAGGAGAAGTGTTGAAATCTGAGACCGTGCAATGCCAATTCCTTAATTCGATTTTATCAATGAGAACATCCCACTTCGTCGTATCTTTTTCGGGAGAAGGATGGGGCATGAGAAGTTTTTTTAGACCGTAGTTTCCATCGGTTTCGCGTGTTGTGAACAAGGTGGTAGAATCTGCTGAGATGGTTCCAATCCGGATTTTGTGCTGTTGGTAGGCGAATTCGATTCCGCTTACCTTTGCGGAGGTTAGAGAGAAAGCCTCTTCTTTTGTGTTTTTATCAATGATGACCAACGAATTGACTGAGGCAGAAGTATTTTGAATGAGCACTTCCGATACATCGTCCTTCATAAAAAATTTATATTCGCCCTGTACGCCAAGCTCGCCTTGAGTAATTTCGAAATCGAATCTATCCTGCATGAATTCCCAGAGGGTTCGTCCCTTCAATCCGGAAAGTGTGAAACTACCTGTAGATTGGGGAGGAGAAACGATAATAGTTCCTTTCCATGAGAGGCGTTCGTTGTTAGCGGTTTGAGCATCGAACGAGTAAAGCCCATTTTCTTGCGGTTGAGTAGTGAAGTTGTTGAGGGAGAAGGTTAACGAATCGAGACGGGAAATGAGCGGCGTTGGTCTTGTTTGGTCTTCATAAATGATGCTTCCCTGACGTATGCTTAATTTTTCTATGACAAGGATTTTTGGTTCAGAAGGTTCAGTAGAAACTTGACTCTCCGGAATGAGGTTATCGTAATTTGTGGAGCTATCAGGAAACATTTTGACATAAACATAAGGGCTGTCAATGCTTATTTCCGCAAATGTAAACGTGCCGTTGAATAAGGAACGAAGCTGAAAGTTGATGTATAGCTCCCGCATTCCAGTAAAACCGGCTCCATCTTTATCAAAGAGTACAATGTTATTGACACGCGCCGAAAGCTCAAAGGGATTGATTTGCAAATCTCCAATGGTGAGCTTTCTTCCCATTGTTGATGAAACTTGGTCAATTACTTTCGACTTAACAATTCCGGGAAGAAAGTAAAATCCGACTCCAGCATATAAAGCTATTAACACAATAAATGTTATAGCGCATATTTTCAATAACTTTTTACTAAAGAACTTCATTGCGATCCTGTTTTTTAAGAACGTGCCGTGATTGCGAGAGATAAGATACTTAGTTTTTTGGATGTTGCAAAGAGAATAGAGCGATAGGCGGTGAGCATTGGCTGTGGGCTAGGGACTGTTTGATGTAAGATGCAGGATTCAGGATGCAAGATGCAAGATGCAGGGGGCTGGATATGCGATATGAGATATGGGCGGACAGGCACTACATTTTATCTTTGTGTTCCATTGCAAATTTGAGAAGTGCGTGGGCGCCGCGTATTTCGAGCTTTGTGCAGATGTTGTTTCTGTGGTTTTCTATTGTTTTTGTGCTTACAAAAAGCTCCTCTGCAATCTCCTTACTGGTTTTCATTTCGGAGAGCAGCTTGAGAACCTTTTTCTCAGTAGGAGTGAGCTTTTCAAGGAGGGCGAGGAAGGGAGCTGATGAATCTTTCCGTTCGCTCCTCTGAAAGAGGTATTCGGATAACGCGGGACTAATAAAATGTTTTCCCTCCACAACAGCCTTAATACATTGCAAAATGTCCATAACAGCATTTTCTTTTAAGATGTATCCTCGAACACCGAGATCAATCGCGCGGCTGAATAACGATTCATCTTTATACATGGTCATAACGATAAACCTTGTAGCGCACTTCGATTCGTTTGCTTTCGTTACAACTTCGAGTCCGTTGAGCAGAGGCATATCAATATCGAGGATTGCAACGGAAGGCTGCGTTTCCATGATTTTTTGCAAAGCAATTTCGCCATTATCCGCCTCAGAGATAACAGTATAATCTTTTTGTGTTTCAATCAGCATTCTCATCCCATTTCGTACAATAGGATGATCGTCTGCAAGTAAAATCGTCGCTTGATGAGACATTGTTGTTATGTAGTGAGTATTATTTTTGATTTATTAACTGAAGTTACGCAGTTTGTGGCTGAAGCCACGAAGGATTCATTATTTCTATCCACGAGCTAAAGCTCGTGGCAATACAGTTGCTCAAAACAAATAGAAAACGAATAATTGCCACGACCTTCAGGTCGTGGATAACGATAAAAATCTTTATAAAATTGGACTTTAATCCATTTTGCGTAACTTCAGTTACTAACGTAACGCAGGAAGATAATTCAATCGTCTATAAACATAATGTTGTTGCTTTGTCGTTATAACACACCCCTTAATCCCAATGCTGTCAGGTTAAGGATTAAATAGCCTTTCTGCGTTTAAGAAAAGCCTTATTGGGTATTTTATGATTCCTAGGAAACGATCTATCAGGTATAACCGGAATAATATGCTTCTTA
>SCUC01000479.1 GCA_004322375.1 Bacteroidota bacterium | reverse complement strand
CTCACGGCTTTTCCGCCTACTATGTGGAGTCGCGGATGCTTCTCCTTGGAGAAGATTTTTCCACATCGTATGACAGCGCCACCTTTCAATCAAAAATTAAAGAATACGGAATTGAAAATGTTTTAGATGCTCCAAAAAATCTTCCAACCAACGCTCTCTTATTCCTCCCTATCGCATGGTTACCCCCCCTTCAAGCGAAAATAGCATGGACGCTATTTTCAGTATTATGTCTCTATCTTGCGCTCTATTTCCTATTCAAATCGTACGACATACAATTTTTTAGCCCCGGAGGAATGGTTGTATGTATTATGATATTATTGTTCAAACCGATTTATGTGAATATCGCGCTCGGACAGATGTATCTTTTCCTCCTCGCTCTATTTAGCTCCGCTGTGTATTGCATGAGAGCGAACTATCTCACAACAACAGGCACGCTGATTTCTACAGCTTTATTGTTGAAAGGATATGGAGCCTTCCCTTTTGTTTTCGCCGCATTCATTCATAGAAAATTTAAACTCTGGGTGACTGTATTTCTGCTGCCGATAGTATTTTTAATTACCCTGCCGTTCTTTGGTCTAAATTCCTGGCAAATATATTATGAATCTGTTTTCATCACGCTCGGAAGACTCCCGTTGGATTCACATGTTGCCTACCAAACAATCAACGGATGGGTAAGACACTTACTTATTGTTGACGAAACCTTACCTACTGTACCGAATTATTACTTTCCAGCGTGGATTGTGGAAATCACTGTTGGAATTACTCTTTTGTATGTTGTACTGTATATTGGCTATTATGCAAACAGGCATGCAAAGCAAAACATCGCGCTTTCTTTCGCTGCATGTGTTGCCGCGAGCGTCATAATTGCTCCATTAGCCGAGGAATATCATTATGTATTATTTTTACCTCTATTTACCGGAATGGTATCAATTACTTTACTAAAGAGAAAAACCTTTCGTGAACTTATGTTGACAGATTATCTTCTGGTGCTTTCCTTTTTGTTCATGGCGATGCCCCTCGGATATACAAAGCTGCAATCAATCGAGTTTCCGGTGTTCCTGCTCGCATACCCGAAATTGTATGCCGGGCTGCTCATGCTTTTTTTATTTGGGCATTATGTTAGAAATCAAACTAAAACATACTTCCATTGAACATTCTCTTCCTAAACTATTTCTTCGATTCTGACCTTACAACGGAGTCCGAATTACTGCATCGCTATCGCGGCTCTCTGGAATGGTGCGCCGCGCTTCTTCGTGCTGGCGTGAAAGAGGTTTCTGTGGTTCAGCGATTTCATCGCGATTCTACAATGGTGGTTGATAATATTACAGTTCATTTTGTTGCAGATGGTTTAGGCAACATCATCACTCCCCTTGATACGTTTTCAAGACTACACAATGCAGTCCTAAAACTACAACCGGATGTTGTTCATCATAATGGCTGGCCATACCCTCTTATTCAATTAAGAAAAATGCTGCCGAAATCAACCGCAATTGTCTGGCAGCACCATGGCGGAGGAATTCCACAATGGTACTCACAATTCTTTTACAAAACAGGATTTGAAGCTGTTGATTCATTCTTATTTACATCGAAGGAACTCGCCGCTCCATGGAAAGAACTGAATCTCATCAACCATTTTCATGATATTTATGAAGTGATTGAAAGCTCCTCCACATTCTCACCAAAAGATAAAGTTGATTGCCGTACAAGATTGGGAATGATTGGGAAAGAAATATTCCTCTGGGTAGGCCGCCTAGATAATAATAAAGACCCTCTTACCGTACTTGCCGGTTTTAAGAAAGTGCTTAATGAACTCCAAGACCCTCACTTGTACATGATTTACCATGAAGGCAATCTAACTCAAGATATTGAGCGAATGGCTTCAGAGAGCGAATTGCTAGGGCGTGTTCATCTACTCGGCAAGCAGCCTCATGAGCTTCTTCAAGCTTATTACAGCGCAGCAGATTATTTCGTCCTCGGCAGCCACCGTGAAGGAAGCGGATACGCGTTATTAGAAGCCTTGGCGTGCGGTACCATGCCCATCGTTACCGATATTTCCTCCTTCCGAAAAATTACCAACAATGGCGAAGTAGGTACGTTATGGAATGTTGGAGATCCGGCTTCCTTAGCAGATGCAATAAGAAGAGCATCGAAAAATATTCAATCACAAAACGAGGTCAGAGATTTTTTTGTTCCCACATTAAGCTATGATGCGCTTGGCAAAAATGCTATTAACGCGTACGAAGCAACATACAAGAAACGAAACTCAGGAAAGAAAAAAGTCGCTGTTGTTGTACCGGGCGGTATAGACTCGCCGGAATCGGGATTGCAAATTCCCAATCTTGTGCAACTACTGAGTAAGTTGTCTTTATCATTCGATATGACAATTTATTCAATGATTAGAATTTCCGACTCTAATGAAGAATATAGGTGTGGAGAAGCAAGAGTAATATTTCTTGGCTCGCATCATCATCACTCGTTCTTATCTAAATTCATTACACTTCTAAAAGCATTCCTGAAAGATGGGAAACGATTCGACCTTATTCATGGTTTTTGGGCTTTGCCATCAGGATTGATTGCTCTGCTAGTTTCAAAATTATTTAAGATACCTTCAGTTGTAAGTCTCTTAGGAGGAGAAACAGCAAGCGTTCCCGAAATTCAATATGGGAATATGGTGCATCCATTCTTGCGAAACCTTACGCTATCGGTGTGTAATCATGCAGACGCTATCATCGTTCTAACATCTTTCCAACAAAAACAATTACAGAACATTGGAGTAAACCGGCATAATGTCGTGGTAATTCCTTTTGGAATAGAACCATCATTATTCCCCCATGACGATAAAGTATTACCCGGAGGTGAAGTCCATTTCCTTCATGTCGGCTCGATAATTCCTGTGAAAAACCATGAGATGTTAATTCGCGCATTCAAGCTCATCTTTGAAAAGCTACCTTGTAAGCTCCGCCTTGTCGGAGTTGACTACAGGAATGGAGAAATACAAAAACTCACCGAAAATCTTAATCTACAAGAAAACATTACTTTCTGTGGCTACACCCCATATGAGAAAATGTATGAACATTACCAATGGGCTGACATCTTGCTTCATCCATCCTATCATGAAGCGCAAGGATTAGTTGTCGTAGAAGCTGCTGCATCGCAGGTACTTGTTTGCGGAACACAAGTCGGGTTGATAGCAGATTTTACTCCTGATAAAGCGCTCTCAGTAAGCGCCGGAGATTATTACTCTCTCGCGAACACTGTTTTAGACTTATTAAACTCCCCTGAGCTAATGACCTCAGTGAGAAAAAATGCCCTTCGCTGGAGCCAAACACATACAATAAATTGGTCAGTTGAACAGGTTCAAAATATTTATCAAAAACTTCTGGATAATTAAGAGGTGAAGTATGAAATCTCGATTAAAATCATTTCTGCTTATTAGTTTAATTGCTCTTACAGTTGTTGCAGGGTTTCAATTATTCACCTATTATTCATCTCCCATAATATCCGATAAGCCGGTACTTTCAGCATCACTTAGAGAAGAACTAATTGCGCTCGCGAAAAAGTCGCTTCACAGCGGAGATGCACCAGTATCGGCCCTCATTCTCTATCAAGGCAAAATTATCGGAAAGG
>SCUC01000478.1 GCA_004322375.1 Bacteroidota bacterium | reverse complement strand
GTTCGGCGCGGCGAATGTTCTTCTCACCTCTCTGGGATTTGAGCCTTCGCAGTGGTTGAATTCGGAGAAGACCGCGATGCTTTCCGTTATTATCTTTTCCGTCTGGTTAGGATTGGGATACCAGATGGTAATTTTTCTGGCAGGGTTGCAGGGCATCCCGGAAGAGTTGTATGATGCTGCGCGAATAGATGGCGCGAGCAACGCGCAAAAGTTCTGGAGAATAACGCTGCCATTGTTACAACCGACTACGTTTTTTATTCTTGTAACATCGCTCATCAGCTCGTTTCAGGTGTTCACTTCTATTTATATTATGACTGCGGGCGGTCCTGTTCGCAGCACCGATGTCATCGTCTATCATATCTACCAGGCGGCGTGGGAACAGCTTCGTATGGGGTATGCTTCCGCCATGTCGTGGGTGTTGTTTATTCTGATTATGATTGCAACGTGGATACAGTTTAAGCTGATGGGGAGAGAGGTGGAATACTAAATTCAATGCGAAAGTTAAAATGCCCTACGAGTTGTAAACAAAATGAAAAAATTGAACTAAGAAAAATAAGAGTAGGGGTGCGGAGGGGCGGGGGAGCAGAGGAGTACTTTGTAAGAGAATGGATGCAAATTTTTTATTTCTATTTCCAAAACAATAAAGCAGCGCGATAGTTAATGTAACTCCAATGACAAATGACGAATGACTAATGAGTGATTACGAAAATCCGTCTGATCAGTATAGTAAGAATGTGAACGCTACAGTTATATAGAATCAATAGGTGAAGAAATTTTGATTCCCAAAAAAATATCTCTTATCTTGCATCGTGTTATACATGGTTATGGATCGTAGTACGATAGTTCGTTATATCAGTATCATTGTGTGGATGTTCGTTTGGGTAGAGGCGGCATGGGCGCAAGCGGGATTACATTCCGAAAAAGAGCTGACCCAGTACAGCCATGATATATGGCAGACTGAGGATGGCTTGCCGCAGAATTCCATTTCCTGCATCACGCAAACGCGCGACGGGTATCTCTGGCTCGGCACGTTAGAGGGGCTTGTTCGTTTCGACGGCGTACGCTTCACTGTATTCGATGCAGGCAACACACCTGCGCTGCTTTCCAATCGAATTGTTTCATTGTATGAAGACAGGCTTGGCAACCTCTGGGTGGGAACGGAAGGGGGCGGGGTAATGCGCTTATCACATGGTGAATTTACATTAGTCTCAACCGCAGACGGATTGCTTTCCAACACTGTCGGTCAGATATGCGAGGATAGAGAGGGGAGAATCTGGATTGCTCACGGAAACGGCGTAAGCATTTGTAAGGGTGGAGATATTATTTCGATTGGGCATGATGATTCTATAGCAAGTACTACTCCCGGCGAGGTAACAAGAAGCTTTCGAAAAGGGAATGTGTCGCTGGTTATTAATAATTACCGGGGCTTGCCGGGCAAATCATTGGGTCCGATTTGTTCAGACCGTTCCGGGAATATCTGGATAGGTTCCGATAGCGGGTTGCTTTGCTACGATGGGAATAAGTTTCGGCTTTATACTAAACGGGATGGATTACCGAATACGGAATTCTTTGCTCTCTATCCCTCCGGCAACGGGGCGTTATGGATTGGCACTGCGCACGGATTAGTCCTTTTTCAGAATGAACGATTTACCGTGTGGACGACAAAGAAAGGATTACCGCACGAGTTTGTTTGGTCGCTGTGTGAACGCAGAGACGGCAGCTTGCTCATCGGAACCCAGGGTGGAGGTCTTTGCGCGTTTAACGGCAAACGTTTTACCAGATTTTCTACGGAAAATGGGCTTTCCAATGACGTTGTGTGGTCGTTATTTGAAGACCGCGAGGGTATTCTCTGGATAGGCACGAACGGCGGCGGTCTTAACCGCCTGAAGAACGCTCCTTTTACTACTTATACAACGCTGCAAGGACTTGCATACGATTTTGTCTGGTCTATCACCCAGGCGCCAAATGGCGACCTCTGGTTTGGCACATATCAAGGCTTGACGAGATACAGCAAGGGAACATTTCAATCGTTCGATAAAGGTGATGGGCTTTCAAATGATTTTATCTGGTCAGTGTATGTCGACCGTTCAGGCACGGTGTGGGTAGGGACAGCGAATGGACTCAATAAGTTTGTCAATGGAAAATTCATACAATACGACGCCAGGGATGGGTTGGTGGGGCATACGGTGCGCTCGATGCTGCAAGACCGTGAAGGCGCGCTGTGGGTTGGAACGGTGGGAGGAGTCAACCGGCTAACGTCATCGAATCCGTCGAAATTCATTGCTCTCACAAAAGAAGATGGTTTATCAAATTCAATCGTGATGTCGTTATGCGAAGGCAACGATGGCTCTCTCTGGATTGGCACGGGGGGCGGATTAAACAGGTATAAAAACGGAAATATCACATCGTTTACAGTAATGGACGGATTATCGAACGACATTATCCGCAGTCTGTACGAAGATGCAGAGGGAACGTTGTGGATTGGAACGCAAGGAGGTGGGCTCAATCTTTATAGAAACGGAAAATTCACATCCATCACCCAGAGGCGCGGGTTATTCAATAACGTTGTTTCTCAAATCCTCGAAGATGACCGGGGGAATTTATGGATGAGCTGCAACAAAGGGATTTTCCGCGTTCATAAACGTGAGCTTCTCGATTTTGCCGATGATAAAATATCAACCATCGTATCCTATCCTTATGGAAAGGATGACGGGATGAAAAGTCCCGAGTGTAACGGCAGCTCGCAACCTGCCGGTTGGAAGAGTAAAGACGGAAGGTTGTGGTTCCCAACGATTAAAGGAGTTGTCGTAGTGAATCCGAACCAAGGAGAAATCAACAAGGTAGCGCCGCCTGTGATTATCGAGAATGTTTCGGTGAATAAAAAACCGATCTCGGAATTCCATCCCGGAAAAATTCCGGTTGAATCAGGGGACCTTGAGGTCGAATATACAGGACTGAGCTTTTATGCGCCGGAAAAAGTGACGTTCCGGTACAGATTAGACGGTTACGATAAAGAATGGAAAGATGTTGGGACTCGAAGAACTGCGTATTATACCAATCTCTCCCCCGGCACATATACGTTTTGGGTGACGGCAGTGGGAAGCGATTCATCGTTCGACGGACCCTCATCGTCATTGAGTTTTACGTTGCTTCCCCCTTTTTATAAAGAACTGTGGTTTTATCTCCTTGTCGGGGCGACAGTGATTTCGATTGTTATAGGCGGATACAGGTTGAGAATGAAACAGGTGCAGCGCCGCGAACAACGGTTAATCCGGTTAGTCAAAGAGCGGACGCAAAACCTTCAAACAGAAAAAGAAAATTCAGAACAGGCTCGTATAGAAGCTGTACGATTGCAACAGCTTGCCGAGGAGGCGAACAAAGTGAAATCGGAAATCCTGCACATCGCGGCGCATGATATGAAAAGCCCGCTCATTTCAATTAAGATGTTTTCTCAGGTCATCGCCTCGGAAGCAGGGATTCCGGCATCAGTAGGACAGTTCGCGGATGATATTTATCATAATACCCAGCGAATGCTCGACTTGATCAACGAGCTGCTCGAAGCCTCCGCAATAGAAAACGGAAAGCTGATTTTGCACAAAACGCGGGTGGACGTTTCACGGCTGGCAGAATCAACAATCCTGACGCACAAGAAAACGGCAGAACGGAAAGAACAGCATATTACCGTACAAGCGGAACATGGTTGTTTTATCGAAGCGGATGAAAGCAGGATACGGCAGGTGATGGATAACCTGATTAGCAACGCAATTAAATACTCTCCGAACGGCAAAAATATTTGGGTCGCTGTCCACTCGTGTGGTGAGCATGTGCGCATAGAAGTGAAGGATGAGGGTCCGGGATTATCGCTGGAAGATCTGGAAAAAGTGTTCGGGAAATTCCAACGATTGACGCCCCGACCGACCGGGGGCGAGCCTTCAACAGGATTAGGGCTTTCTGTCGTGAAGCAGCTTGTGGAGTTGCAAAACGGCAGGGTGTGGGTGGAGAGTGATCATGCAAGCGGCAGCACGTTTATCGTGGAATTCAAAAGCGTAAAAATGTCAGGTGTGCATCAACGACCATGATAGCTGTATTTGCGGTGGTCTACGACTCGTAGAAACTGTCCGAAAACCCTCGCGGAATGTCATTCTTCACTACGCTACGCTTCGCTCAGAATGACACTACGGGTAGTTTTCAGACATTTACGTAGAGGTATAAAACCCATCGCTCCATAAAGTTTATTCAAACTACGTAAAAGAGAATACAATATAAAATCCGGTGCAAAATTCAGTCAAAATCATAACGTACGTTATACTTCTTGTTCTCGCTCTTACGATGCTGCTTCCCTTTCTCTGGATGATAGCTACTTCGTTAATGACCGAATTAGAGGTTTATCAATTTCCTCCCCGTTTTATTCCTTCCTCGTGGAAATGGTCAAATTTTATCGAAGCGTTGACGCTTCAACCGTTCCCGCGGTATTTTCTTAATACGATGATTGTCGCTGCCGCTTCTGTGGCTGGTCAGCTTTTGTTTTGCTCGATGGCAGGATATGCCTTTGCGCGGTTGCATTTTATCGGGAGGGACAGGGTATTCGGCATGTACCTTGCAACAATGATGATCCCGGCGATTGTAACGATCATTCCGTCGTTCCTTATCATCAACAAGTTCGGCTGGGTGAATACCTACTGGGCGTTGTTCACGCCGTCGCTTTCCAGCGTGTGGGGAATTTTCTTGATGCGGCAGTTTTTCCAGACGATACCGAAAGACCTAGAAGACGCCGCGCGTGTAGATGGCGCCTCAGAATTTACAATTTTCTGGAGGATCGTTCTTCCTCTTTCCAAGCCTGCGCTCGCGACTCTTGCTATCTTCGCATTCATGGGAAGCTGGAAAGATTTTCTTTGGCCCCTCATTGTTACCAACAGGATGGATATGCGCACTGTGGAAGTAGGCATCGCGAATTTCAGCAGCTTGTACCAAACCGACTGGCCCCACCAGATGGCGGCGGCGGTGATGGTAATGCTGCCGGTGATTATCGTTTTCTTTTTCGCTCAAAAATATTTTGTGCGCGGAATTACGTTTACGGGAATGAAATGATTACGGATTTTATTGATATGGGACGCGCGATATGCGCTGTGAGATGTGCGAAGAATAGCGAACCACTAAGAAGAT
>SCUC01000477.1 GCA_004322375.1 Bacteroidota bacterium | reverse complement strand
ATATATGTATTTCGCATCGCTCTGTGCGCCTCGATTTTTTCCGCCATATCAGGCACGATTTCCGAATATCTATTTATACAAAATAGAGAGGAATAGAGCAGAGAGGAAAGACGCCGGTTAGTTTCATTTGTTCCCGTATAGGTATAGGGGTCTATCGTTCTGTCGTAATCCATCGCCTCAAGATAGACGATTTTTGTCCATTCGTCATCTTCATCATTTTCGCTCTGCGCAAACGTGCGCAGCGGAGCGAACGCCAACAACATGGAAAATCCCACAGCAATAAATATCCGATATATGTTCAGTTGTTTCATAACTATACCTTATTTAGAATTATTTGGGTCAATACAGGCGCCGAAGCTTGTAGATTGTTCCTGGAGTATTTCCCCGAATGAACCGTAGCGCACCCGCAATGCATTCAACATCAGGTTAACTGTAAAAACCCCGTTCCTATCCAACAACTCGAGAGCATTAGCATACTGAAGAACAAAAATCGCATCGTTGCCAAATTTTTGATGAATTTTACCATCAAACTGAATACGATAGCCCTGACGATAAATATCTACAGCCCGCTGAAAATCTTTCTTCCGTTCGAATATCGAAGCTAACCATTGGTACTCTTCCTGCGATATATTATTTCCTCCTGTTGTTTCTCTACCTATTCTGTTGCTGATTGCTTCAGCCTTCACAAGGTTTGTCCCAAGCATTGAGTAAAGTGAAACGAGATAAAGTTGAGCCTTTCTGCTCCCCTCTTTTTCAACGCTTGCCCATCGCTTATTTGCCCCGTCAGTATCACCCATCTGAAACAACACAGCCCCCAACAGTGCGGCTGATAGCTCGTGCTGGATATTTTGCAACTCGGATTTCGCCTCATCATAGTTTCCCAGCAAAAATAAAATTTCTGCATACGAGAACCGTGCCTTCGCATACATCTGGTTGCTCTTATCTTTCACTCCGTAAGTTTTGAGATATTCCTTCAAATAATCCGCCCCGATACTTAACGCACATTGGCTTGCCGCCATTAATGACAGGGGGTCATAATAGATTTCGTAGGACTTTCCTTTTTTATTGTCAACAGATGGTGTCGCAATTCTTATATTTGAAAGTATTTTTTTCTTCTCTTCTAACGAGCATGTAGTGAGAATTGGCAAGCATAGCGCCACGTTCCTAACTACAGATTGCGCTGTGATATCTTTCGGTTTGCGGGAGCTGTATGAATCTCCCTTTTTCAGTACAATACTTGAAATTGCAGCACGCTCCAGAGCAATTGACTCATCGTTCCAATCAAGCTCGCTCCATACTTTTTCTTGTTCTCCCTTTTTTCCAAGGGCGTTGTAAAGCAACCCTAACCAAATTTTTGCTTTCTGAGAAAATGATTTGTCGGTTGCTTCCTTCGTGAATGCGTTAAGCTTCTGTATCGCTTGCGGCTCATTTCCTTTTGTCGCCAGAACTATTCCATGAAAAAAATCGAGATACACATCCCCCGTATTATGCGCATTGTACCGGCAATCATAGTACAATGAGCAGAGATTGAGCGAAAAATCATATGCCGTCAATAATAGTTTGCCCTTTTTGTAATACCCGTACGCTGCGTTGACGATATGAGTCGCTTTTATATCCCCCGAGCTTTTTTCCATTTCAGTTTCGCTCATTTTTATCAACATATCCCACGCCTGGCTTGCCATAAGATCATTAGCAGATTGCTGAGCCAACACTTTCATCCCCATCGTTCCGACAAACGCAAAGAACAAGAGAAAAGCAGCAATCGTTTTCTTTGAAATCATACTTTAGCTCCTCTCCTATCGCGCGCCCGAAGGCATTATTAGCCCAAGTCCAAAAGTAATACTAATGATGTTATCGCTTTCAAATTTGGGATTAAGCTTGCTTCGTAATCCATCGAGATCGCCGGATGTGTACATAAATTTTGCCTGCGTTGAAAAGATAGCCCATGATAGCAACCTGTAATCAATCTGCACACCCGCAGGAACCACAAACTTTATACCTTTCGTATCGTTATTTAGACTATTGACGTATAACCCACCCAATCCGGCTCTCAAGGTAAGCGCCAGGCTATTAGCAACGGGAATTCGATACCCCGGCATGACAATACCATAGACAAACGGGCTAACAAACTTCCATGTTTCCTTATTATCGTCGAGGTCGCTTCCATTGACATAGCCATTGCCGATTCCACAATAGAGTGAAAAATATTCATCATCGAGAGGAAATTGATAAAAGAGTTCGGCAATTCCGCTACCCATTTCTGTAGCGCCTACATTACCCAACATGTTAAAGAGAGGAAACATATACCCTGCCATTGTTATATTCGGCATTGGCGGTTGCTCGCACGCTGGCGGCGGCGGTGTTGTGGAATACACTCCATATTTGTCTCCAAGGATAGCAGTAAACAGAACATCCTTTCTTGTTTTGTCCTCCTCTGCCAGCATCACTTCTTGCAACGAATACTTATTCGAGGTATTCTGATCAGACAATACGATGTACTGAATCTCAGGAATATCCACATTAGCAAACGCGAGGGCTGGAATAGTATAGACATAATTCGCAAAGCCATTAATTTGATTGATGAAGTAGAGATTACCATTGCTGCCCCAAAGAGGTCCACGCTCCGGGTCACCCTCGACATTGCTCAACTTTCGGATTGATTCCTGATTCCAGAGAATTTTAATGGTATCCGCTTCATTGTCCCGGTAAGCAATTTTTCCGATAATCAGATTCACTTTAATGTCATTCTTGTCGCCCGTTTTATAGAACGCAATCGTTTTATTATCCGGCGAGATGGCAGGATTCATCATGATCATTTTTCTATCCGAGAGAAGCGTCTTATTCTTTCTGCTGGAAAGATTGAAGACGGAAATTCGGTGGGCTGATTTGTCATCATTCGGTGATTTTAATGTCCCATAGAAGATATTATTGCCGTCGGGGGACCAACTCTGCCAGCTATCTTCCGTTGGCGTATCGGTAACACGTTCTATCCATTTCCCTTCATCAATCGTTTCCCCGGAGGCATTGATATTACCGGACAACATTTCATCTTCTAAACGGGAAAACATTTCCCAGACATCAGAAAATAAATATATATCCAATGCTCCTGTCCTCGAGCTGACGATAGTAATGCTTTTCCCATCCGGAGACCATCGGGGTCTATAATCCACCGACGAATTTTTCGTTAGTCTGTAAAGCATCATGGGATTTTTCACATTTCCCAGATATATCTCTTTATTTCCGGTCACCCCGCCGCTGCTTGCAAACACAAACCATATCGTTCCGCCATGCTTCACCGGACACCAATCCAGCTCGCTGTTGCTTTCAATAGAACCCGCGCTTGAGCCTGATGAAAATGCCCCGCCATCCTCCTCTTTTTGAGTAATCGTGCTAAGCTCATAGCTTTTCCCGTCGCACATGGAACCGATAAATAATTTTGTCCCCGTTTCCGATTGGATTTCAAACGATACCCAATTATTATCCACTTTACAGATTGACGGGCTTCGATAATGCCCTTGCAGCGAACTGACTTCCGGGAACGGAAGTATGCGGGCTTGCATTTCCTGATTCTGAGAAATCAACTTTCCCGGAAATGCTATCATTCCGCATACAATCTGTATGTTGACTAGAAGACGAAACATAGTGCCCGAAGGCATCTTCGCTCTACTTTTATACGTATCGTTCATACCATATCCTTCTTAATTTTGGATATAAATAATTGGTTGCTGCTGTGAGAGATAAATTCAACAAATGCTTTGTTGAATAAGGATAGTACTTATCAGTTAACACCCTACTTATATCTGGCGCTTTTGTTGCTTGGTTACCAGACGCATATTACGAGAAACATGTTCAATAAGGAAGACAAACAGAATACCCTGCTGAAACTTTAACACTGCTTGACAAGCTCATCCTTCATTCTTCTTGCATCTTCACATTTGGGATGCGCTCTATCTCCGCAATATTTATTAATAAAATCTTCAAATGACTTAATAGCCTGATTACAAAGCTTCGGCTTTTGCGCCTGTGGGGCAAATAGCCACTGCAGGTAAAGATTCAACGAGCGTTCAAAGAGAATATCCCCTTCAAATTCCCATCTTTTTTCCAGTGGAACATGTACCTCACAACCACCCGCTGCGGCATCTAAAATGGCATTGGAGCCGACATAGTCTCCTAATTTCTGATGAACCTGTGCATGATTCAACAATAGAAATGGATGACAAGGGTCAATCTTTAATGCCTGCTCTAGCAGCACATTTGCTTCTTCATATCTCTCGCGCCGGAATAACGCTCTCCCTCTCAGTCCTAAAATTTCTACATAATCATCATCGCCACATTGCTCATCGGTTATTCTTGATAAAATGTCTTCAACCTTCGAATCATTTTTCTTATCATAGCTTTGTTGCGCTTCGTTTAGCTTCGCCTGGCAATTTACGGTAGCAGAAGACGAAGAATCTTTTTTAGATTCGTCAATCGGTGGAAGTTTTTTATCCTTTATAGTGACCGTATAATTTTTTGTTGTAGTATTGTTTTTGCTATCCTTTGCGGTAAGAGTAACAGTATAAGTACCCACTTTACTAAAGCTATGCTTAGGCATTCCTTCTTTTGATTTTCCTCCATCTTGAAAATCCCATTCATAAGAAAGCGCGCCTATTGCATTTTTGGTCGTCGCTGAAAAGGTAATCGCTGTGCCTATCTCTGCTTCGCCCGGTTGTGCCGTGATGTTATCTATGCTAAGAGGCAACGGTTTTCTCCTTACCGTAATGGTAATTGTTTCCGTCTTTGATAAATTATCGTTATCTGTAACTGTCACGGAAGCCTTGTATTTCCGCTCAGCTTTATACGTATGGGAAGGATTGAGCTTGTCAGATTGCTCGCCATCTCCAAATTGCCATTGATATGATTTGATGGAACCATCCGCGTCGTTGGCGACCACAGAAAAATCTACCTTCAATGGGGCGTCACCCTCCAAAGGTTTCGCATTCACTTCAGAAATAACGGGCTTTGTTTTCTCAACGGGTTTGGGAGGCGGTTCTTTTACATGCACGCTTGCGCTGGCGCTTGCCTTTCCTCCCTTATTATCTGTAACAGTTACTACTGCCCGGAATTTTCCCGCCTTGGTAAAGGTATGTTGCGGATTCTGCTCGCTCGATCCAGCGGTTCCATCGCCGAAACTCCAGATGTAGCTTGTTACAGCGCCATCCGGGTCGTTTGCGGATACGGTAAAGGAAACGGTAAAAGGAGCATGACCGGAATAGGTTGTCTGAGCTATGTTCACCTTAGGCAGTTTATTGACTGGCTCTGTTGTTACCTGAGGTTTTTTCGGTTCTGTTACCGCTATTGTCACAGTATTGCTGGTAGCAGTAGCACCTTTATCATCCTTAACAGTAAGAGAAACCGGAAACTGTCCCTGAGCATTATATTCATGTTGTGGGTTTGCCTCACTCGAGAGTCCACCATCGCCAAAGCTCCATTGATAGGTCAACAGAGCTCCCTCAGGGTCAGATGCCGTAGATGTGAAATAAACGTTAAACGGAGTAAAGCCCGATAATGAGTCTGCGCTGATGGAAACACGCGGGGGCTGATTGCTAATTGTGGAAAATATAAAATTTATTCTTGCACCCTCGTTAGCAAGATGTGCTTGAGTAATCGTCAATGTTCGCGTTGAATCCACAGTCTGCCCTGCTTTTTTCGCCTTAACAGTAAACGATTGACCCTCTTTTACCCGTAAACGATAAACAACAAGCCCCTCATCATTGGTTTGTTTTGCCGCTTCTCCATCGAGAGCTACTTCTACGCCGGAAATCCCAGTTAGCTTTTCATCGGCAACCGAGATAGAAATTTTTATTTCCGTTGCTCTCAGCATAAAAAAGAGAACAGCCCCGATGATAAGGAACGTTGAAACGATGGCAATGCTCAATAAAATTTTTTTATTCATTGAATATCCTGAAAAATATATTGTCTATCGCTTATTCATAGTATTCCCGCCAGGGCAAGTAAGGATTTTATACTCCGCCCTCTTGAGAGTTGTCTAAAAGGTTAATTATTCATGGATTATCGTGCTTGGGGGACCCGATTCTTTTTTCTTCCCCTGTTGTCGCAGCGTATCTGTCAAGCTGCGAACATAAAATTCTATTTTATTGTTTCCCTCTTCCAGGGTCAAAAGAGAGTCTCCACCTATGACAGTGTTGCTTGCCGGGTCTATAATAACGACACTGTACGCGCGTTCTGCAGGTCTCAGGTCCGGAAACTCGAATTTTCCATTTCTTACAACGGTAGAAGAAGAAAGGGCGCCGGATTGCACTTGCACTTTTCCCCCGCTATACTGCGCGCTATCAACTTCTTTCCTAAACATCTGATACAGCGAATCACCGCCCCATTGTTCCCCGGAGGGAATATTGATAATGGTCAATCCATAGCAACAAGAAGGAGAAAGCAATGGAACATTGAACTTGCCTCGCTGCAGTGGAGAGTTTTTATTATTGTCCTGTCCCTGATACTCCAGCTCTATCATGCTGTCTTTCGTCGCTTCAGAGCCTTGTTCGCTCCACTCCTTAACAAGCTGGGCGCCTGAATGTTTATACCCTTTTCGTAAATCAACAAGTTCGATATCAAACATTGGCAAGAGCGTTGTTCCATCAACGCCAAAGCTAAACGGATGAAGTGAGTCGCCGTTTGGATCAGCTGTGAACCAGAGGTTCAATTTATCGTTTCCGTAATATTGCCGGTATCGCTCCAGCCGCACCCTGCCGGAAAGAGTCGCTGTTTCCGGCTGGGAGGAACCGCAGCCTTCAAGAAAACCGAACAAAACAAAGCTCGAAACGAATATGAAAAATAATTTCCCTCTCATAGAAAATCCTTGGTATAGATTGTATTCATACATTTGATTCCACCTTCAAAGTCTGGAAGAAGTTGTTTATCGTTATATATTATATGAACCTCGACTCTTGCTCAGAAAAATAAACATTAATCCTTTTTAATAGCTCTGGGATGGTACACTTTTACTTGGATGAAATCAGAATAACAAAATCCTTCTGGTCGGGAAATGTTCGTACAAGAGGAAAAGGCTTTGCTCCACTCCAGCCAAGGTTTGTTCGCGAAACATTAAACTTCAATACAGGGGAGCTATTCCAAAATTCGTCCTCTTTATTTACCTGATAGCTTACCATGCCGCCCTGGTCAGTAGTTCCAATTGGGTCATCTCCAAGAAGCACTATGACCCCGGCAACGGGGCTATCTGTAATATCGAGCAATTTAAAAGTATAAACAATCGGTTCCGCTGCTCCCGGTTTTACAAATACAGCGTTTAGTTGGTACGCAGCTTGCTCTCCCGCTATCAGCACGTCATGCGGCGTTACCATTATCTCGGAAAAAGGGTTTTCCGGTTGTTGCGCAACGCTCACGCTCACTTTCGAGCTTTCCTGCATTTCAAATGATAGAGAATACTGCAAGCCGGGAGTCAATGCCAGTGTAATTGGCTCGGGCGCGGCAATACCTGTAAACGATTTTCGTTCAGCGTTGATTTCAAACCATCCCGATTTCAGAGGAGCGCCTTGCATATCTTCCGCCGAAACCGATACTGCGATATTTGCGGATGGGCTTCTGCCTTTCAGCTTAAAAATATTATTATCATCCGTAACTGCAAATGAAATGGTTCCCCGTCGTATCGGCTTTAGCCTTATTGTTGCATCAATATCTTTGGGATCTGCTGTAAACTGTTTAATTTTTGGTTCCGATGGTAAATATCCCTCTGCGCTTGCCGTTAGTATAACCTTCACCTTCTCCCGGTCAATCTCACCTTTATATCGTACCACTGCCGACCCCGATTCATCGGTTATAGCGGTAAACCGCCCGTTGCTGCTATCAACCCCTGAAGAAGAAAGCGTTACCGGCACCAAAGCATCCGTTTGAATATCATGAAACTCGACAGTAACAAAAGCATTGTGTAAATATGAAATTTTTGAGCCGTCTATCACACCAATCTCGATTCTACCATCAGGAAGAGGCACCATAAATTTCCAAATAATAACAGCTACTCCCGCGAGAAAAACGAATATCGCTACAAGAGCGCGCTTCCAGTTATCGAAGAGCCAGCGAAGCTTCGCTCCTATCCATTCGAACATCCAGATAAAAATTGCAGTGAAGAATGCCGGTTGCAAAGAGGGTTTTAGCTTCCTCGGAAGTTGAAAACGATTTAACGTCCTAATAGGGGGCTCGACTTCCGTCCATTTATATTTTGCATGTTCCCGTTGCTCGGCAACGCGAACCATATCATGCTGCCATTCGCGATTCTTGGCTGCATAAGACGCGGCTTCAATATTTTTCATCGAGCTGATAAGCGAATCAACTTGACTAAGTTGCTGTGTTGTTGAAGAAGTTTGTGCAGAAGATACAATGGCCTTAATATCGTTCCAGAGCCCATCTTCTTTATGGTTTGCCGGATCCTCGCCGGTAATCATAAGGTAACATAACGCGGCAAGAGCATAGCTATCCGATTGGGATGTTATTGCGTCGCGGGTTATCGAGTCAGGTTCGTAGTATCCTTTTTTTTGCGCCTTGGCTTGTTCCGTGGGTAATTGCTTGTAGGGAACTCCAACGTCGGCAACAATTGCTATTATATTACCATCATCTCCTGTTTTCAGAAGAATATTTTTAGGGGATAGATCGCCAGCGTATATTCTATCGGATTGAGCGCGGGTAATAGCCTGCGCAACTTGCGATAGAATTGATAAGGCGTCTGTGAGCGAAAGGCTTCCTGCAACCCCCAAAGCATCATAGAGTGAAATCCCGCCCACATAATCGGAAACGATGTACGGTCTGGATTCATCATTAAACGTAATCGAGCCATAACGAACTTGTTGAACAAAGTAGTTTCCGGGATACTTCTTCGAAAGCCACTGCAGCACCTCTCCTTTCCAAAGGAAGGAGCGTTTCTCTTGCTCTTTGTACAAAAACTCGCGCCGCAAAATTCGGACAACAACAGGCTTGCCCCCTTCCGTATCTTCAGCTAAAAACGCTGTGGAAAAGCTGCCCCGTTCCAATACTTTTTTGATAATGAACTGCCCGAAGGTTTTTTTCTCAAACAAACGATACTCGTCGCTGGTCAATAATACGACTCGTTTCC
>SCUC01000006.1 GCA_004322375.1 Bacteroidota bacterium | reverse complement strand
CCGGCGCGGGCGGCATGTGCCTTCACACGATTCTTCTTGATAAAGCTAATCCAAATCGCATCTACATTGCAATTTCTGCCGCAGGAGCTTTCCGTACGGATGATGGCGGCACAACGTGGAAACCCATCACCAAAGGGTTGCATTCACTCTATATCCCCGACCCGACTGCTGAGATCGGCCACTGCATTCACCGCATGGCGATGCACAAATCACGACCTAATGTGTTATATATGCAGAAGCATTGGGATGTGATGCGTAGCGATGATCATGGAGACTCATGGCATGAAATAAGCGGAAACCTCCCCACAGATTTCGGCTTTGTTATTGATGTTCACGCACATGAGCCTGACACAATTTTTGTCGTTCCAATTAAAAGCGACTCAGAACATTATCCACCTGATGGAAAGTTACGCGTCTATCGAAGTAAAACCGGCGGCAACGAGTGGGAAGCTCTCACGAATGGTCTTCCTCAACACGATTGTTATGTAAATGTGTTGCGCGACGCAATGGCAGTTGATTCTCTTGACCCATGTGGAGTCTATTTCGGCACAACGGGCGGACAGGTGTACGGCACTGCCAATGCAGGCGATAGCTGGAAACCAATTGTACGCGATTTGCCGGCAGTGCTATCGGTAGCAGTACAGACACTGTAAATAATCCTTCATCAATGTTTAGTACTGAGATAGTGTAGGTGCGAGGTAACCTCGTCTCTACTACAATCACATTCATACTACTATGAAGGGGCTGTCTCAAAAGGTTACGTGTAGTAGCCGATTACCAAATCGGCCCCTTTTTTGGGTTCATTTTGCTGGTCTGGTGACCCGCTACTACAACGCAACTTGGCTTTTAAGACAGCCCCTTCAACCTCATTCTACTACAGAACAGGTCGAAAGTAAAAAAAAAATACAATTCGGAAAAAACCATCATGGTAAAAGTCGCTCTCCCTACACACCTTCGTGTATTAGCAAGCATCAATACGGATGTAGAGCTAATTATTGAAGGCGCGGTAACAACAAATTCAATTATAGATGCGATTGAAGCGCGCTATCCCATGCTGCGCGGCACAATCCGGAGTCTCTCGACACAAAAACGCCAACCCTTCATCCGCTTCTACGCCCACAAGGAAGATTTATCTCACGAATCTCCCGACGTGCCGCTGCCCGAAGTTATTGCTTCAGGCAAAGAACCGTTTCTTATTGTAGGAGCTATTGCGGGCGGGTAGGTGCGACTCACTTACTCTTAAAAAATCTTATTAAGCCCATCGCTTGTACTACGTTATTAGAAAAAGCGAGTCGCACCTACCTCAACCCTCAAATTACATAGCCCACGTCAACGCATATTGAAACAACCATTATAGTAATCCTATGTCACTATTCGAACACATCATCCCCCGTCTTAAATGTAAAAAATCTGGCTTCCTCGCTCGAGTATTATATCAATAAGCTCGGCTTCAAGAAAAATTGGGAATGGGGAAATCCTCCTGATTTTTGCAGCATCTGCAGAAATAAGGCTGAAATTCTTTTGTGCGAAGGAGGACAAGGAAATCCCGGTACATGGCTCTGCATATATATGGAAAATGTTGACGGACTCTATGAAGAATATAAAAAGAGCGGCGCAATTGTTGCACAACCTCCAACCGATTATCCATGGAATATGCGCGAAATGCTTGTCAAGGATTTAGACGGTCATTGTTTGCGGATGGGACATAGAATACCGGAAACCGATGAAACAGCTTAAGGTTTTGAACACTTGGTATTTGAATTCATTAGAATTTTTTCACAATCAAGCAACTCCAGCTTGTCGCTATCTTATTTCCCCTCGTACGCCTTCTTCAGCTTCGCGATATCAATCTTATCCATTTGCAGCATTGCCTGCATCACTCGTTTGGATTTCTCAGGGTCCTTGTCTTGCATCATCTCGCCTAACTGCGAAGGAATAATTTGCCACGATAGTCCGAATTTATCCTGAAGCCAGCCGCATCGGTCTTTTCTCCCCCCTTCGGAAAGCTTTTCCCACAACTCGTCAACCTCCTCCTGCGTCTTACAATCAACTAAAAGCGAAATTGCAGGCGTGAACCTATACATCGGTCCTCCATTTAATGCCATGAAGTCTTGCCCTTCTATCTGAAACACGGCAGTCATGACCATCCCCTTAGGACCGGGACCTGCTTCTCCATACCGGCTCATAGCTTTTATCTTTGAATTTTTGAAAATGGAGGTATAAAAATTGATTGCCTCCTCGGCATTATTATTGAACTATAAGAACGGGGTAATTTTTTGCATGATTGTTCTCCCTACGTATTACTCTCAGCGTATTTTTTGAAATTATCTAGAATTGCTTGCCAACCAGAGCGCTGTAGCTCAACTGAATGTGTCGTTTCTGCCTCGAATGTTTCAGTGACCTTGCTCCCTTCGGGAACCGTTGCAAACTCTACTTTTACATGACGACCATCGTCCATATCGTATTCAATTAATTCATGATTCTTGACGTTTGTGTAAATTCCTGTAAAATCAAAAGCCGAGCTTTTGTCCTTTGCTGCCATAACAGTTTTAAACTTTCCCC
>SCUC01000476.1 GCA_004322375.1 Bacteroidota bacterium | reverse complement strand
GTGGGATTTTGTTGTAGTAAAAATTTTTTTAACGCGGCTAAATCTTCTTTCAGGAAATAGCCGTATGCGCCTGCTTCCTCTGCTGCAGCGCGTAAACGGGGGTCATTATACTCGGTGACAATAAGAATACGGGCATCACAGAAACGCCTTTTGATTTCAACTGTTGCCTGAATACCATCCATCCCATCCATCGAAATATCCATCAGCACCCAATCGGGATTAAAATTTGAATACGCGTCCAGTGATTGCGAACCATCCTCGCATTCCATGAATTCATCCGCGACTTGCTCGAGCAGCTTTTTGATAGCTGTTCTCATGCGTTTAAAATCTTCGACTATGAGAATCTTCATTTTTAATAATTGAGTAGGTACGGCAAGAAGGTACGAAAGAAAGGAAGGCAAGAGAATAGGGCAGCTTACCAATTCTCTCCGGGGAAAACACTTATTTTAGGTAGGAGTAAACACCTATAGCAAGCGCTTATTCTCAAACGCAAACTTCAACAGTGAATGGCTCCCATGCAGTCCCAGCTTGTTGCTAATGTTGAGCCGATGGTTCTCAACGGTTTTGCAGCTGATGTAAAGCTCCCCGGCTATTTCTTTGCTCGTTTTGCTTTCCGCAATCAAACGGATTATCTTTCGCTCCGTTTCTGTAAGGGATTCTATTCCGGGCTTCTCTTTTGTGAAATCACGCGCGCGGGCATTCCTGTTGACAAGGTATTCGGAAATAGCGGGGCAAATGTAATATTTACCCTCCAGCACCGCCTTTATCGCATTGATAATTTCAGTTGTCGCGTTATCTTTTAAAAGATACCCGTGCGCCCCATGATCCAGCGCTTCGTTAAACAAATCTTCCTCCTTGTACATCGTTAAAAAGATAATCTTCGTTCCAAGTCCCTGGTGTTGAAGTTCCTTCGCTACCTCGATGCCGCTCATCCCCGGCATATTAACATCGAGAATTGCAACATCAACATTTCCTTTTTTTATCGTTGATACTGCCTGAGCGCCATTCTCTTCTTCTGCGAGAACGTGAAATTCCGGTACGGATTCAATAATCTCTTTTAATCCTTTTCTGACAATTGGATGATCATCTGCTATTAATATTTTTACGCTGTTCATATATGTGTTGAATAAGGTAAGACAATAGTTAGGCAAGTTCCTTTTCCCGGTTTAGAGGAAATATCTAACTTGCCATTCAAGATATTTACCCGCTCTGATATGCCTGACAATCCGAATCCGAAACGTTGTTTCGATGCTTCCTTTGAAATCTCTTCAGAGAATCCCTTTCCGTCATCTTTGATGATGATAGCAATGGCATCTGCATTCTTTTCAACCGTTATCACTGCTTCATGCGCTTGTGAATGTTTAATGATGTTATTGATGCTCTCCTGGATTATCCGGTAAATGTGCATCTCGTACTGTTTGGAAAAAATACCGTCCAGTTCGTCAATATGATAATCAAAATGAATAGAGGGAGATTTTGCAAAGCTGGAGAAAATTGACTCGAGCGCTTTCGTTAACCCCAGCCGATCAATCTGGTAAGGACGAAGCGCACGGGAGATTTTCCTCACATCTTCTATCGTTTGCGAAGCGGTGTCGGCAATTTCTTGCAGGTATGAATCTTTCTGCCCCGCTGTGCTGAGTTCAAGCGCAGCAGTAGAAAGATTCTTCATAATCAAAACATCCTGGCTGATAGCATCGTGCATCTCGACTGCGATGCGTTTTCGTTCCTGTTCCTGCGATTCGATAAGCTGATGAGCAAATCGTTCCTGCAACGCGTGCTGCTTCCTCAGAGAACCTACCCGCGCACGGTATAACCCATAGAAGATCGCTCCTAGAACAACAGCCAGTGTCATTCTAAACCACCATGTTTCCCAGTACGGGGGTAAGATGATAATTCGCAGGCTTGCTCCCTGTTCGTTCCATTTTCCATCATTATTCGAACCTCGCACCTTGAAAATATATTCTCCGGGGTCGAGATTCGTGTACGTCGCCATTCGTCGTTCGGATGTCGTTGTCACCCATGCCGGGTCGAATCCCTCCATTTTGTACTCGTACTTATTTTTCATCGGTTCCGTATAATCCAACGCCGAAAATTCAAACCCAAAGACATTGTCGTCATGCGATAACGAGAGCGTACGGCGTTTCCATTCATCAGGCAAAAGGCGGAGAGATTTATTGAATTTCTGGAAGCTTGTTATGACAATCGGAGGAATATAAGAATTTTCGCCGAGGCTGTCCGGGTCAAACCACGTAACCCCTTTGATTCCCCCGAAGAACATGATTCCCCTGCTACTTTTAAAATACGCCGCGCCGTTAAATTCATTTGATTGCAATCCATCGCTCTCGTCGTAATTCTTAACTGTTTCGGTGCGCGGATCAAATTTTGATAACCCTCTGTTCGTGCTTAACCATAAATTCCCTTTGGTATCTTCTAAAATTCCATACACGACATTATTCGGCAATCCATCCTTTGTCGTATAGAGCTTGCCCGAAGATTCAGAAAGGTTGAAACGCACTAACCCCCACCCTCCCGTTCCAATCCAAAGCGTTCCCGAATTATCCTCATAGAGCGAGTAGATATTCACCGTCATGGTGCCGCGCCCCGGGAAGATTTTGTCGGAATACCTTTCAACCGTAGAATTGCCCGTATGAAAAAGAGAAACGCTCCCCTGGTCTGTTCCTATCCAGAGATTCCCATTCTTATGCTTGTAGAGAGAAACGACTTTTCCTTTTCCCACCGGCATACTACCGGGCGGATTGTTAATAAAATGCTGAAACGTTCTTTCGGATTTTGAAAATTTATCCAAGCCTCTATCGGTTCCAATCCAGAGCAGAGAATCATCATCAATAATAGCAAACACTTGCATTCCAAAAAGCGAGTTGGGAAGCGGCGTTGTTCCATTCACGAACAGCCTGGAACTTCCGGTTGATATATTCACTTCATATAAACCCCCGCCTTCCGTGCCTGCCCATAGAATGGAATCTCTCAGTTTATCCCGGCACAATACATAGATACTTCTATTGTTAATCTCCATCCTTTGCGCTCCAAACTTACCTTTCTTGCCTAAAGGAATGGGAGTAATGTTTTCAGTCACGGGGTCTAACAAATCCAACCCTCCATATCCGCCGATCCAAAATTTTCCATTTCTCTCCTCGCAAATTGCCCGTATGCTCGTGCTGCTCAAAACCGTTGAATCCTGAAGGGAAGTATAAACCGTCCTGAACCTGTTCCCGGATGCGCTGCACTTCAAAATGCCTGTCCCATCTGTTCCAAGCCAAACAATACCGCTTTTATCAATACAAATTGAAATCAATGTACCAATGGAGAGACTTTGCTGAGCAGGCTGTGTCAAAAAATTCATCGGATGGAGTGTCTCTGTTTTAGGTTGAAACAAGACTGGGGATTTATGTTGTAGCGCCCCAACGAGCCAGAGTCTTCCTCGCGGTTCTAACAACAGAGTATGAACCATCAACCCTTGAAAGAGAATGCGTTTAAGAGTATAGTTATGAATGATAAGCAATCCGATATTCGTGCTCACATACACATCGCCGTTGACGTCTGTAAGAATTTCGGTTACGATAAACGAAAGACTCTTGCCCGGTTCTTCCGGAGAAAACAGCTTGATGCGGGTACATCTCCCGGCCATTTTATCAAGCAGGTTGAGTCCTCCAGCCTGTGTTCCGACCCATAACAAATTTTTGTTTTGCGGGTCCTGCGCTATAGCTGTTATATAATCGTCGCTGAGCGACAGTGTGTCACTCGGAATAGGAAGATAACGGGTAAAGGTTTCCCTCTCGCGGTTGAATTTGTTCAAGCCCTCAGTTGTGCCAATCCACAAATACCCTTCAGCGTCTTCAAACAGGCTTTTCACAATGTTATGGCTGAGGCTCGAATCGTTTCCCGGCTCGCGAATAAATCTCCGGAACGTTTGCGAAAGCGGGTCAAACCGATTTAAGCCTCCTCCGGTGGTTCCGACCCAAAGAAAACCTTCTTTATCTTCCAACAAACATTCAATCCGATTGTTGCTCAGCGATGCCGTATCTGCCGGATCATTTCGATAGATTGTAAAGGTGTATCCATCGAATTTATTCAATCCATCCTTGGTTCCAAACCAGAGATATCCTGTGCGATCTTGATGCATACAAAATACCGTATTCTGAGAGAGACCGTCTTCAATGGTTATTTTTTTAACGTTGAATGTGTTTTCCTCCCCGGCGTACCCCTGCCGGAAGAAGAAAACAAGAAATAATGATATGAAAAATATTAATTTCACTTAAGGATTATTAACTAAAGTTACCCTAAAAATATTATTTTCAGTATGGGCTGTCCTAAAAATATAAAAGTCGTCATCCTGAGGTCAATCAATGGCAAGCCATTGTTATTAACTTTGATGACAATATTATGTTCCAGCGATGGGTTTCATACCCATCGCTGATTGACAACAACGATGCTCAATCGCCTGTTTTATATTCATGTCATTAGCAGCGAAGTTGAAGAGTGAATTAGACCCCGAAACAAGGCTTCGTCTCTTTACGAGCTGTAAGCCGCTCAATTCTACGAGCCTTTGACCTGACGAAACCTACACTTTTTAATGTGCTGTCAGGTCTTGCGACCTGACAGCAACCACACAATGAATCATTAACAAGCGTCTCTACTTGAGTAATAATAATTTTTGCGTATCTGTGTAGGACAAGATGCCATCTTGTCCGAAAGCGGTTAGCTGATAATAATACAGCCCACTCGGCAACCCGTTCGCATCCCACGTTTGCATCTTGTATCCCGCATCCTGCACGCCGTCAACTAACGTCGCCACTTCCTCACCCAGCACATTATAAATCTTCAACCTGACATACTGACTACTGGGTATTGAATACTGAATAACAGTCACCGGATTAAATGGATTAGGATAATTCTGCTCAAGCGCAAACTTCTTCGGCATACCGGTTTCTTCTTCCACACCATTCGGTTCTTGAACACCTACCGATATTCCATAAGAATACGTTTTGCCTCCCCCAAAGCTCACCTGCCTTAGACGATAATAGAATGCTAAGGTGTCGTCCGAAGGGAAACAATCAACGTTATGTCCACCAACTATCCCCTGTTGATCCTGGGACAATGAAGCAGAACAAATCGTACGAGGCAAGGTAGTATCAGTCCAGGTATATTGATGTTCTTCCTGGCTCGTCCCTGCGCCCGGAATAAGCTCGCTTACAGTTTCATACTCACTTGATGCTGTCTTTCTCTCAACGTAAAATCCTTGATTATCATTTTCGCTTCGTGTTCTCCAATCTAATCTCACTTTATATGTGTCAATTCCGGTGCCATAAAACATGGTAAGACCCATCGGCAATGTCGTTAAGTTCCGCAACGTCCAATCGCTGAACGATGTCATGCCCGTGATTGTGGCTGTGTTTAAATTCGGATTCACTATCCCATTGAGAACATTCCATGTTGAATCATATTTGCAAAGAACATAATTGGAATCATTTCCCACAACATCATTGTCAAGATATGAGAAGGTAAGATTAGCTGTCATACCCGAAGCCGAGATATTCCAATATCTGCCAAAGGAATATGTTGAATCATACGGATGAAATCCTTCAATTGCTTTTGCTATCATTGAGCCGGTTCCCCATGTAACGGAAACCGTAACAGGTGAGTAGCCGTTCGCGGTGCCGAGCTCGAATGTTTTGGTTTCTATGCCGCTAAATGTTTTCCGGAAATTTCCTTCCACCCATCCTGAATCGCGGTGTACAATTCCTGAATCAACAACGCTTAACGTATCACTTCCCGTGTGAAGCATTCCTTCACGCAGAAATAACGTATCCATCACTTGAATACTTTTTGATAAGGTTACGCTTGAGTCATTCAATATGGTAAGCTTAGAAACGAAATTTGGCAGTCCATTTCCGCTTGCCTGTGAGGTAGTTCCTGAATATACATAATGACCAAGGGGATCAAAACCGCGAGCTCCGGTAACCTGAACATTACCTGTTGCCCCTGATGCAGTAATGCCTTGTCCAGAACCGAGCAGTAACGTTCCTCCCGGAATGTTGAGGAAGCTGCCGTTGCCGGATATTATACTCTGCCCGCAATCAATGGTTCCTACGTTTACAAGCGTGTTGTTACTTCCTATATTCACTTCCCCGCCATTGATAAATATCGAACCGTTATTCGTGTGTACATTTCCTGATTTGTTCAAAGTAATTCCATAGTTCAGTTCCATAGTTCCTTGATTCTCGAACGGCGCTTCGATATACCTTACTGAACCTGTTCCCTGGAAAGTACGAATCATTCCACCGGGAGAGTTTACAATGTTGCTATCGGAGCGAAGATACGCGGCCCGCGGATTCCCCCAACTATCATTGAAGGCAATCATTTCAATCAAGCCGTTATTCGTTAAACCATTTATAACCGTTAATATCCCTGTATCATTGAGCGAGCCGGATTCAATAATAATCGTACTCCCCGAATAGGTATGGAGCATTCCATTGACAGTGAAATAACCATAAATTTTTATGCTTCCGTGATGGTGTATTGTAGCATCGGCTGGTGATGTTACGTTGTGCAATATTACCATAAGGTCGCTTGAAAGATTTCCACCCCCTAATTCTGAATCGGTTATCTTTACCACACCCGTCAATGTACCGTTCGATGGAGTGAACCTGCAGCCATTTACCACGTCGAGATAGGAACTATCCGACATCGTAATTGTCCCCGTATTGGTGAACGATGAACCTGTGCCGCCGACTTTCAAATATTGCCCATTAATATTGATTGTTCCGCTGTTTGTATCCGATGAAGAAGCCTCATTCAATGAAAGTATATAATCAACGTTGATCGTTCCCCGGTTAATCAATGGAGCCTCAATTTCGCGTGTTGAACCGGTCCCCTTTGTTGAGATAATCGTGCCGGAAGAACCATTAACAATAGCGCTATCGGAACGGAGATAAGCTGTTCGCGGATTTCCCCACCCGTCATTAAAGGCAATCATTTCGAGCGTGCCGTTATTCGTCAACCCGTTAACTACTGTTAGGATTCCGGTATCATTCAACGTACCGGACTCAATAC
>SCUC01000475.1 GCA_004322375.1 Bacteroidota bacterium | reverse complement strand
TAATGCTGAAGGATATTGAACCATTCAGTAGAGCCAAATGACTAATGACAAATGACCAATGACATTTCTTATCTCTCATTTCTCAGCGTTATCTTTTCTGCCGTTTCTCTAATCTCGCTCCACGCTCCCTCAACATGCCTGTCTTGCGTGTTGGTCTGACCAATGCAGAGCCGTAAGGTGTATTTTCCGTCCAATACAGTGTGGGTTACGTATAGCCTCCCGCTCTTATTCAAGCGTTCTAATAATTCCTTATTGAAAGCGTCCCCCCTTTTGTAACGGAAGCAGACTAAATTCAATACAGGCTCGACCGCTAATTCAAACCGTTTATCCGCGCGAACCCATTCAGTAAGCTTTCGCGCAAGCGCAACGTGTTTCCTGATAAGAAATTGCAGTCCCTCAATTCCATAATGCCGAATCACAAACCAGAGCTTCAGCGAACGGAACCGCCTTCCAAGCTGGATATGCCAATCGCGATAATCAATCACCGCGCCCGATTCCGTCGCGGCGTTTTTCAAGTATTCCGGCAATACGCTCAATGTTTTTATGAGAGTCGTTCGATCAGCCACATAGAAACAATCGCAATCGAAATTGGTAAACATCCACTTATGCGGATTAAAACAATAGCTATCGGCAAGCTCTACCCCGGTGTGGATAAACCGGAACTCCGGGCAAATCGCCGCCGTGCCGCACATTGCGGCGTCAACGTGGAGCCAAACACTCTCTTGCTTGCAGATTGTACCAATTTCCTGAACAGGATCAATTGCGGTCGAAGATGTTGTTCCAACGGTAGCGCAAACAAAAAAAGGAATCAACCCTGATTGCCTATCCGCTTTAATTTGTTTTGAAAGCGCGTCGGGCTTCATTGCAAACTTCTCATCAACTTCGATCAGCTTGAGGTTCTTGCTCCCGATACCCGTTATCTTCGCCGCTTTTTCAATAGAAGAATGGGCTTGAGTAGATGTGTAAGCAACAAGCTTGCCTGTGCCGCCATGAAGATTCATTTCAAAATTTGTAGCGCGCTCCCGCGCCGCAAGCATAGCGCACACTGCCGAGCTCGATGCCGTATCCTGAATCACTCCCCCACCTGCTGAAGTTGATTTGAACTGTTCAGGCAAGCCGAGCATATCAACTAACCAGTCGAGAACATGTGTTTCCAGCTCCGTGCAGGCAGGACTTGTTGCCCACAACATGCCCTGCACGCCAAGCCCGGATGAAAGAAAATCGCCGAGGAGCGATGCCGTAGAAGTATTCGAAGGAAAGTACGCAAAGAAATTAGGAGATTGCCAGTGGGTAATTCCCGGAAGTATGATTCTATCCATGTCGTTGAGAATCGTCTCAAACGATTCTCCAATTTCAGGCGGTGATGAAGCCAACGAAGCGCGTATATCTCCGGGATGCGCTTGCGAAAGCACCGGGAATGATTCGATATTCTTGTAGTACTCTACTATCCAATCTATCGTTGCATAGCCGTACTTACGGAATTCTTCAGGCGAAAAAAGTGGAGCGGATGGTTCGGTCATTATTTTTTTGTTTTAAAATTACGAATACCATGTTTTCCGGTAAAGGAACCAAGAATCAATACCCCATCCCCCTGTGCCTTTACCCAGTATCCTCGACCCGGGATGAGAACATCGGCTTGGAGATACCCTTCTTCATAATAGAAATATTCTGAGAGGATATTCCCGGGGGGCAAGATTTCAATGCTTTCAACCAACACTGTATCAGCGATTGAACCGATGAGGTTCCACCCTTCAGCAATATCGAGCGTATCATATCTAAGAGGCTCGCCTCTCATAATAACATTTTGCGCCGAATCAAACCGAAGCCAGTAGCCGCGCGTTGGTTCCAAAGAATCCTCAATAATATATCCCGATGCCTTAGAATATGAAAACGCATCGGATATTGCTGTAGGGAATAACAGTTCTTTCTCATTTTCTTCTGTGATATGAGGCAATGAAATCAAGTTCCACCGTTCATTGATATTAAAAATAAACGTGAGTGTATCATATGCGAGAAAACTCCACGCCACAGAATATTCGCTCGCTCCGCCGATATTGGATGCGCGAATCCTCCAGTAATATGTCGTATCGTTTTGAAGCGCGACTATGGTAAAAAACGTATCCACCACTGATTGACTATCAATGAGCGGTGAACTAAATAAGGAATCGGTAGAAACCTGCACACCATAAAATTCACTCGAGGGAGAAGCATGCCATCGTAGAGTAACAGCGTGTTCCTGCCAGATAGAATCGTTGGGCGGAAATTCGTGCAACGGTGTTTGGGGAGGCTCAATAACCGTTCTGAAAGTTCTGATTGAGGAATATTCTCCTCCTCCAACTGAATTTATAGCTCGAACCCTCCAATAATAGAGCATATCATGCTCTAATGAATCTACAACCATGGATGTATCCGTTACAGTTGAATCATTAACGATGAGCGAGGTGAAAAGAGAATCGCTTGAAATCTGTAGGTGGTATAATTTTGTTTCATCTGTGGGAGACCAACTGAACATCAATTGCACAGGCTCATTGGTAGCGCTATCTAATGGAGTTACAAGCACAGGAACAGGAGGAACTTGCATCACGGGAGTAAGTCTCAAGAGATTACTTACACCACCGTATGTACCGTTCGTTAGATAGATATACCCGTCCGGGCCAACCTCGATATCGTTCAACCCTGAACCATGAGAAAATATTGTCGTTGGACCGGAAACAATTGAATCCCCGGTTTCATTAAGGGTAAATTCGTCAATGGTGCCGTAATTATAGTTCGCAACAAGCATCTTTCCGTACAATTCGGGAAACACTGTGTCCCGATAGATGATAATTCCTGTTACGGCCGGAACATTCGTGGGCCAATGGTACATCGGTCTTTTATATTTAGAATTGCCGCTGTACGTACAATTTCCATCAGAGGGCCACCCGTAATTTCCCCAGGGTACAATTAAATTTATTTCATCATTGCATGAGACGCCATTTTCAGAAGCATACATCTTTCCCGTTAACTCATCGAAGGTAAAATCGAAACTGTTGCGGTGACCATAACTAAATAGTGAATTTCCTGCTACCGGATTATCCTCCGGTATTGTGCCGTCATCATTAATGCGATGTATTTTCCCTCTCGGATTTGTTCTATTCGTGTCTTGTGAATTTGCTGTCACTGCATAATCCCCAAACGTTGCATATAATTTATTATCGGGTCCGAAATGAATATTACCTCCATTATGATATACTGCGCTCGTCAAGCGGGTAACAGTCATAAGCGTTTCAGGGTTGATTCCCTCGTTATCCTCGTCCATATATTTCACAACCATATTTGCGCGGTCGGTACTGCGGGTATAAAATAGAAAGATGTAAGGAGAGTCGGGATACTCTGGGTGAAACGTAATGCCGAGCATTCCCTGCTCACCCGATGTTGCGACCGGGACAGTAACAAACGGCTCGGCAAGAAGTGTATCGTTTCGTATGATACGAACCTTTCCGCTGTTTTTCTCCGTGAAAAACATTCGATGGCTGCTATCCGGCGGGAATGCAATCGCTACGGGAAAAGCAATATCTGGAGATGTCGCAAGAGTATCAACATGGAATTGAGAGTAGAGGAATACCCTTCCGATAAAGAACAAAGCTACAATATAGAAATACGATTTCATAATGATTGATGATAATAAATTTGCACCCGTTAAGATTTAACGCTATCGTTATTTCCTTTTTAATATCATACTTTTCGCAGAGACCCTACTATCAGCAGAAACAAGTATTTTACCACTAACGATAGCTTTTACCCAATATCCTTTTCCGGGAATAATTGCATTCGATTCAATATACTCATTTTCAAATCCAAAGAATGAGGACGCAATAATTCCTGAAGGAATGGTTTGGATTGAACCGGTCAACACCGTATCGGATATCGATCCGATTAGATTCCAACCGCTTTCAATATCAATCGTGTCTGAGTGAATTATTCTGCCGGGTGATGCAAATTCACCAGCCGAATCAAATTTCACCCAATATCCTGTACCCTGAACTACCGTATCAACAATGCCATATCCTCTTCCTTTACGAAAATCAAACAGTGATGATGCGGAAGTCGGGAACAATTCCTCCCGTGTCGCGCCTGCATATTCTTGCGGAAGAGAAATCATATTCCAATTCCGGGAAACGGGATAAAAAAGATTGACCGTTTTGAATCTCCAGGTCGCTGACCACCCTCCTATACCTGAAATATTTCTTGCGCGCACATGCCAATAATATTCTATACCGTACAACAAGGAATCTATTGTAAATGAATGTAATGCAATAGCTGAGTCTTCATGCACAATTGAGCCGAACAGAGAATCGGCGGAAACTTGAACGTCATACGAATCGGCGTAGCCGGTAGAATCCCATTGTAATGTAATCTCGGTCGGCTGCCCGATAGAATTATCCGGCGGTGAGCTCAACGCGATAGTTCCAGGGAGAGGCGGCACGGTGGTAAAATTTCTTACTTCTGAGTACGGGCTTGTTCCTCCTGCGTTTCGCGCGTTTACTCTCCAGTAATATGTTGTTGCCGCTCCCAGCAAGCTAACAGTACGAAAAGTATCCGTTAAAGTAGAATCTTTAAACAATATCGGGCTAAACGCGGGAGAAGCGGCAATATTCAATATATACACGGAAGTATGTGCGGCTTGACGCCAACGAAACGTTACGGTTCGCGGCTGGTTTTGTGCGCTGTCACCCGGACTTTCCAATAAAGGCGCAATTGGGGCTTGATGCGTTGTCGTAAATGTTCTTATCTCAGAGAAAGAGCTCGTTCCGATATCGTTACGCGCTCTCACTCTCCAGAAATATTGAGTAGCGTAGCTCAGCAACTGCGCAACTACCGATGTATCCACAGTCGTTGTCGTATCATAGACGATGCTTGTAAAATCCGAATCGGTTGCGAGCTGAAAATCATAATGATGAGCCTCCGCAGATTGACGCCATTTGAACGTAGGCTGTACGCTCTGGTTCACTGCATTCGCAGATGGAGAATAAAGCTGCGGCGAGGCAGGAACATTCACCGCCCTTCGTAACCGAAGAATTCTACTGATGCCGCCGTACGTGGCGTTCGCAAGATAGAGATTACCATCGGGTCCTACCTCGACATCAATTACGCTTGAACCTATAAACGCAAGATTATGAGGTCCTGCTATTATTGAATCGCCAGTAGCATTCAAGCCAAATTGATACAACTTTCCAAAATTAAAACTTCCAACAATCAGTTTACCGTACAGCTCCGGAAATACAGTGTCCCGATACACTGCGATACCCGTAACAGATGGAGGGAGCGACCAATAATACATCGGATTTTTGTATTGAGGCAAATCAGAATATTGACAGTATCCATTCCAGGGCCACCCGTAATTCTTCCCTGCTACAATAAAATTAATTTCATCGTTGCAGCCCGGACCATTTTCGGAGGCATACATATTCCCGGTGAGATTGTCGAACGTAAAATCGAAACTGTTCCGACAGCCATACGCATAAATCGAGTTACCAGGAAACGGGTTATCGGCAGGAATTGTTCCATCGGCGTTGAAACGATGAATTTTTCCCCGTTGATTGGACCTGCTCGTATCTTGAGCATTAAAGGAATAATAATAATCTCCCACGGTAACATACAGTTTGTCATCAGGACCAAAATGGATATTCCCTCCATTATGACTTGCGGCGTTTATCTGCCTCGGAATAATCAACAACTCATGGGGAGAGATTCCTACTCCGCTGCTATCAGTGTATCGTACAAGCACATTCGCGCTATCGGGCGTACGCGTGTAATATATATAGACGAACGGTGAATCTGGATACTCAGGATGAAATGTTACACCGAGCAGTCCCTGCTCGCCATAGGTTTTTACAGAAACCGTAACGAATGGTTCCTCAAGAAGAGAATCATTTTGTATGATACGCACTCTGCCGCTATTTTTTTCTGTGAACAACAACTTGTTGCACCCGTCCGGCGGAAAGGCAAGCGCCACCGGGAAGCTGATAGCAGGAGCTTGCGCTAACGTATCTATATGAAACTGAGCGTTCACACAGGTCAGCAAAACCAACACAAGAACAAGAGAAGCAGTTACAATCTTCATGAAGAAAACAACCTTGATAAGAACAACGGATAATTCCAGTGAATAACTAATGCTACGCAGTTTGTGGCTAAAGCCACGAAAGGGTCGTTTTTTTAGCACGATCTATCTACAGATCGAGATAGTCCATTTTGCGTAACTTCAAAGAATCTGAAAAATAAGAGAAAAATCGCGGGAAAACAACATAGCAAGCGCACCAATCCTAACAACGCCGTAAGCGATCCTCTATATTAGTTTAAATTATAGCTTGTCAGCACAAAAACAAACTCAAGAAAACCTTCCGGCGCATAATCGTGCTGACGAATAAGACCGACATCCGGCTTGATGTATTCGTGGGCGATTAGTTTATTTCCGTATGGCGGACGTTGATAGAGTTCATACCTGTAACACACATGCTCACCTTGTGGAACGTTAACCGTATCGGTGAGAGAAGCAAGCTTGCCGGTGACGTTAGCCGCAATCTGGTAAACCTCATTGAGTCCGGCTGGATATTTGTAAATCAAGAAATCATTCGAGTGATTTGGATCGCTAAACTCTCTCGTCCAATACCCGTCATTTCGGTTTGCATGCCATGAACCCGAATTATCAATGTACCACGTAACCCCCTGAACTGCTGTATCTTTCAGTATCGTGATGACAACGTATGCGCTCTCGGCAACAGCGCCGGTCCTCAATAGCCGTTTTGCTAAATACGTCCATGAATTTCCAACCTTGAGAGGGATAATATAGGAGGAAGGAGTCACAGGACCGGGTGCGCTTGGTGAGTCGTCGTCGCTACTGCATGAAATGAAAAGAACAACAAGAATGATGATGACCGCAAAGTGTATGCAATGGAATTTCATTTTAGCTCCAAAAACAAATGAAAAAATTGTTCTCTGCGTTGCCAATCAATGAAGTCTGTGATTTTGCAACTCGGCAAATATAACTTTTTATTTCGTTACAGTCAATTCTGAAGTTGTTTATGCAACTCAATATGGCTATTTTTCGTTTTCATTATGAAATTTCTTATGTGGTTCTTAATCATTTACGGCATACTGTTCGTCGGCTTTTTCTACATCGGGTGGAGAATGATTTCTCCGCTCCACCTTCATCAACCATACAATAGCATCGCGTGGATAGCGCTCTTCCTGCTGTTTTTAATTCTCCCTCTTTCCATGTTCATGCTGAGAAGCGGGAACGAGCAGTGGACTGATCGCATCGCATGGTTCACCTATACTGTGATGGGCTTTTTGTCGTTCTTGTTTACCTTGTTGTTGATTAAAGATGTTCTATGGGTGTTAGGGCTTGGAGGGCATAAGCTCTTTACTCTAATTCAGACAATGTCAAGCTCACAAAAATCCGTTGCCCAGCTTGATCCCAACCGGCGTTTGTTTTTGACCAACATGCTGAATCTTGGAGTTCTCAGTCTTGCTGGCGGTTTCACGATGTATGGAATTTTTGAAGCACGCCGACGCCCCTCCATTATTGAAGTTGACGTACCTCTCCCTCATTTGCCGGATGAGTTTGACGGATTCAGAATTGTGCAAATAACAGACATTCATGCGGGGCTGACGGTGAAGCGCGATTTTGTTGAAACGATTGTCGGTATGGTAGCCGATTTGAAAGCAGACCTTATTGCGTTCACCGGAGATTTAGTGGATGGCTCCGTTGCACATTTACGAAAGGACGTCGAGCCGTTATCAATGTTGAGCGCACCGCATGGAAAATTTTTTATCACCGGAAACCATGAGTATTACTCCGGCGCAATCCCGTGGATTGAAGAAGCGAAGCGGCTCGGCTTTGATGTATTGCTGAATGAGCATCGCGTTATCGAGCGGGGAAATGGAAAGCTCCTTCTTGCAGGCGTAACGGATTTCACCGGCGGACAATTTATCGAAAGTCACAAATCAAGTCCCGAAGCCTCTGTCGCAAACGCGCCGCAATGCGACTCAAGAATCTTGCTTGCCCACCAACCCAAAAGCTTGTTCGCGGCTCTCCCCCACAATTTCGATTTGCTCATTACCGGACATACGCACGGAGGCCAATTTTTCCCCTGGAACCTAATCGCCGCCGCGGGACAACCCTACATCAAAGGCTTGCACAAGCACGAAAACACATGGATTTACGTCAGCAAGGGAACAGGGTACTGGGGACCACCCGTAAGAGTTGCAGCAAGGTCGGAGATTACGGTGTTGAGATTGGTGAGAGGGTGAATACTATTATTGTAGAGACGCTCTGCCGAGCATTTTTACTCCATTCCAATAATGATTCTATTCGCTAGAGATCATCAACCAAAAATATGAGAGTGTCCCAGCGTGAGTTTTAAGATACATTTTATTCTTGCAGTTAAAAAAAGAGCAGGTTCCATATTTTGAATCACCTGATATTGAAAACTGCTTACAACAAAGATGACTCTGGGAGCTATCCGAATTGTGACAAAATGAGAAAGATAAGTATAAGCAATATTCTGATGAGACATTTATTATTTATTACACGTCAGGGCACAAGCCAATTCTCAAAAACTATATCTTCACCGCTTACAGCTTTGATTCGTTCCATCCTATCAGCCGTTACTAAAATAAGCTTATAACTCATTGCAATTGCTGCTAACCATAAATCATTTTCTTGAACGTGCATTTCAAATGTGGCTACATCGTCAAGTTGTTCTTTCATTCGTTTTTTTCCCGAACCTTTTCTACTATTTGTTATCAGATAATTTTTAAACAATCGTGCATAGAGTTCAGCGTAACAATCCTTAGCTACGGCACTGTTTATTGGCAATACAGCCGTAAAGCTTTTTAGGAGCTCATTGATATCCGTTATTATCTTTCCTGTCGGGGCTAGGAGTACGCCTCTCTGGATTTCACCGACGGGAATCGGACAAAGAAAAATCCTCCTATCTTTACGTAAGTCCAGATTCTTTGCTAACAAAGTATGTTGGGGGCTATCACCGCCCCTTTTTAGCTGACCAAAAGCAGAAAGAATGGTTGTGTCAAGTAAATAGTCTCTTTCCAAGTCATAGTTCCTTGAGATATTGGATAGTCGTTTTATTTGTTATGATAGGAAGGCGATCTAAAGTTTCACCAATGGTAGCCTTTTGATATTCATCAGAAATGTAAAGGTGTAGTGGAATCCACGACTCAAAAGATGGAGGAATATATCCTGTAAAATCAAACGGAACTCTACGTTTATGTCCCCAAAAAAAATCAAGCAACTTTCGCTCTAGTCTAGGAGGCAATTCGTATAGCTTAAGTAGCTCAGCATCAATCTTCAAAAGAGTTTGTAGTGCTAGATCATATTGCTCGTTAGCTGTAAACACTATGTATGATTTGACTAAACCATCAATTATGTTGTTTGGTAAGGGAAGTGTATGAGGTAATGGAATTGATTCATAGATTCTTGCCCGAGTGTCTTGCTGAAAACTATGAGTAAAACAATACGCCTGAGCTAATGGAGAATTGAGAAGTGCGCCAAGAAATTCTAAAGAAAATCTTTCATTCTTAGCCCATATAGCATAGAACCTTCGACCAACAATCAATCCCTCTCTGTCAATCAATGCGGCGAATCGCCAGTGACTATTTGAAAGTCGTGATGCTGGAACAATAATCTTCGAAGTGTTCCAAGGTAGTTGCCATGTTTTGGATTTCTGGTTCCTCCAATTTTTCATATCCATTGATAAATACTCTTTTGTTCCAACGGTAAATTGGAATAAATCATCAGTTACATTCAATAATCCAGGTTGAGAATTAGGGAAGAGTTGAGTCTTTGCCACACGTTCGCGATCATTCGAAATTAATCCGAGCTTGTGCTCGACTCCTTTATGTATGATGGCGAATTTTTCAAGTCGAGGATTTTTATCCAAATAATCCCATAACTCCCTTAATATTGGAACAATAATTTGGTTGTGTTGAGTTGTTGTAAAATATCCTTGCTTTACTTCATCTACGTAGG
>SCUC01000474.1 GCA_004322375.1 Bacteroidota bacterium | reverse complement strand
TGTTGTTCAAGCAGCGTGCTTCTGTTCCTCACTCTATTATAGCTGATTCCACTTTCTAAAAAATATGTTCCTGTAGGTTCAAGAAAAGAATTCTTGTAGGATAATGAAACCCATGGGTCGAACCCTAAAGCAAACGACGCAAAAATCTTTTCGTTTCTTCCCCGAAAATTGATGTGCATGAGCCCGACCCCATAATAGACCTTGCTCCAATCTCTATCTTTTAAACCGAAAATCGGAAACGGGTAAATATACCAACGCTCATGTACCCTGACGTGAAGATTCGCGCTGGTTCCCGAAGTCGGTTCTATTTCCATTTCTACCCGATTAAACAACCCCAAGCTGTAAATCCTGTTTTGGTCGTACTCAATTGCTTCATGAGTAATCAAGGAATCTCGCTGTAATGTCATTTCCCTGATGATGACAAAATCTTTCGTCTCGTCGTTGCCCCATACTTTTATCGAGTCCACCGTAAAAAGTGAATCCGGAAACGCCGGAGCCAGGGAATCGGTTCGAGCGGGCTCTTGCGCTGTACCGGATTGGAAAACAGAGAAACAAAAAATAACAACGAGGAATGATTTCATGAAGGATTGGAATTTATACCTGTTGATACAATAGAGTCGTGCAGCTTTAGTAAGCTACAAGCTCTTCTTTTTAACTTTGCTGACAATGAAAAAGTTCATTGGAATGTTCTAGCGACATTCTCGCTTAAATCAATTGCAGCCTTTGGAGAGCTTTTTCCGCAGCAGCCTGTTCGGCATCTTTCTTATTTTTCCCCATCCCTACTCCATACGGCTCATCACCAAGGTAAACTTCCACTGTAAAGTTTCGGTCATGATCCGGACCTTCTTCCTTGATAGTGAGATAACGGGGCGTGCTGATGCTTTCCGCCTGGGAGTACTCTAATAACTGGCTTTTAAAATTGACGTCTTCTACCCGTAACAATTTTTTTTCGATTGCATTTTCCATCTGCCTTTTGACAAATTTCTCGGCGGAGCGAAATCCACCATCAAGATAAATCGCCGCTATCACCGCTTCGTACGCATCGGCAAGAATTTTTTCAAATCCCCGATCTACCATACGCGGAATGCTGCTTCCTACTAAAATAAACTCATCAAGGCGAATGAGATGGGCATAAATAATTAACGCCTTCCTGTTTACTAACCGGGAACGCATTTTCGTCAAATCTCCCTCCGGCAAATCAGAATGTTGATGAAAGAGGTGTTCTGCAACTACCATATTCAAAACGGAATCGCCGAGAAACTCAAGCCGTTCATTGGAAACAAGCTCTTCGTACTCAGGATGGTGAATGAATGACCGATGGGAAAGCGCCTCAGCAAATAAGTATTTCTCTTTTACACGATACCCGATGACTTTTTGAAATAGATTGAAATCTACTTCAGAAAGCAATTTCAGAGCATCATTCGTCTCTTCTTCTCGAAGCCACGCAATAAAGCGACGAATAATTCCGCTCATAGAATGATCAATTTAGTAGAAATTTCTTGAACAGGAGCGATGCGTTATGACCGCCAAACCCGAAGGTATTGCTGATTGCAACGCTAATTGATTTATTGATTTTCACATTGGGAATGTAATTCAAATCGCATTCAGGATCGGGATGCTCATAATTGATGGTCGGAGTCAGCATACTATGTTGAATAGAAAGAACGGTGATAATTGCTTCAACCGCCCCTGCCGCGCCAAGTAAATGCCCGATCATGGATTTAGTTGAACTGACAAACAGTTTTCTGGCATGGTCGCCAAACAGCGTCTTGATCGCCTCTGTTTCCGATTTATCATTATACGGAGTTGACGTTCCATGCGCATTGATATACTCGACATCTGACGGCTGCAACCCTGCATCTTTAATGCAGAGCCGCATCGAACGAACTGCTCCTTCGCCTCCGGGAGCCGGCGCGGTAATATGATGCGCGTCGGCAGTCAGCCCTATTCCGGCTAATTCTGCATAAATCACTGCTCCGCGATCCATCGCGTGCTGAAGCTCTTCTAGCACGAGAACGCCTCCTCCCTCGCCCATCACGAACCCGTCGCGTTGAGCGTCAAAGGGGCGACTTGCTTTTAGAGGTTCATCATTTCGCGTTGACATCGCTTTCATGGCATTAAATCCGCCGATACCCATCGGGGTAATCGCCGCTTCCGCGCCTCCCGTAAACATCACATCTGCATCGCCGCGCTGAATCAACATAAACGCGTCGGCTATGGAGTGCGATGAAGTTGCGCATGCCGATGTTGTGGCATAGTTGGGACCTTTGAACGAATATCGCATCGAGATATATCCCGCGGCAATATCGGCGATCATCATCGGAACGAAAAACGGGCTAATGCGACTGGGACCGTTTTTATACATCTCATACATCTGCTTATGCCATGTCCACATCCCACCGATTCCCGAACCGAAAATCACTCCAATACGCTCGCGATTTTCTTTTTCTAAGTTCAACCCGGAATGTTGATACGCCATTTCAGCGGCAGCCATAGCATACTGCGTAAACGGGTCCATTCTATTGACCTGCTTCCTCTCCAGAAACTTCAGAGGGTCGAAGTTTTTTATCTCGCAAGCTATCCTGGTGTCATGTTGGGCTGTATCGAATGAGGTAATATTCCCTGCGCCATTTTTTCCTGCAAGAGCGCTATTCCAGAACTCTTCTACCCCGATGCCGATAGGTGTTACCGCGCCCATGCCTGTAATGACTACCCGTCGTCCATGGTTATTCATACCTGTTTCCGTTTCTTTGTTGTTGATGTATGGTCCTATGATACCAAGCCATGCTTCTTACTATTTTACTTTACCCTTAAGATAAGAAACTGCATCACCGACTGTCGTTATTTTCTCGGCATCTTCATCCGGTATCTGAACGCTGAATTC